>DAOVYP010000184.1 GCA_030635565.1 Spirochaeta sp.
GACTGAGGTTCACGCCGCCCTGGACCATACGGCATTCCCTGTTACGGTACCGGCCGAGCCCGAAGCCGCCGGTCTGAAATTTACCGACATGACCGGAAGATTATGGAGCCTTCGCCCGGCTCTGGTTACCCTGAGGAAAGATGGCAGTACCGGCCTGCCCGGGGCCTGGGTTCCGGGCGGACCGGCTGCCCCGTCACTCCCCGATCCGGGAGATATCGGCTCAGCCCTGATCCGGCTGCTCAGCTCCGATGACCCGCCGGTAAATTCGGGAGGGAAGCCATGGGGATTCAGGCCGGCCGATACAATCCGGCTCCGCTTCGAACCATTACTCAGTGCCGCCGATGGTGAACCCCACTACGAACCGGTGATAAATCTTCTGACGGGGAACAAACCCCTTCACGGTGGGCTGATTGCCGCGGGTGAAAATCTGCTCATCCTGGGCAGCCGCAGTGCGGTGTCCGGTGCCATAGAGAAATCCGGGAAATACCTCTGGTTCATCCGTCTGATACTCTCAAGAAAAGTTCTCGGCGCATCGGACATCCGCGCCAGGTTCGGGGGGAAGCGCTCGGTACCCGAAGAGATTCAGGTGGAACTTCCGGATCTTCCCGAGGCTCTTGAAACCCTGACACCCGTGCTTGTCCTGGAAATCTCCGGGAAGGGCGATTTCACCGATTTTCACCCCGGATGGCGGTACGGAGAGGTGCATATCTCTCCGGGAAAGAAAGGCGATGTGGTGATGGACGACGGCCGCCGCCGCCGGCCCCGTCCCCTTGGACTCCGGGACAGAGCCGTTGAAGACGAGCTGCTGAACCGGGCTGAAGAGATTCTTTCGGCGAACTTGAGCTGGCAGCGGGGCCGCTACTCCCGGCTGACCGGCGACCCATCCTTACCGTTG
This sequence comes from Spirochaeta sp., assembly GCA_030635565.1. Taxonomy (GTDB): domain Bacteria; phylum Spirochaetota; class Spirochaetia; order DSM-2461; family DSM-2461; genus UBA2779. Next base: position 896 of record DAOVYP010000184.1, read on the forward strand.
CGTCTCGATTTACCGTTGGGCGAGGTGCTGGCCGACTACGGGGAGGCACTGATTGGAATGGGGGCGGAAATCAGACTGGAAGACCGGCCGGTGAGGAGAGGGGGCGCCCTCCGGATTCAGGCCCGCCGCAACGGCGACATGCTTGAACTGAATACCGTCATCGAAACCGAATCCGGTGGAGACAGCTCCGGCCTCGACCTGGACGAATGGCTCGAAAAGGGAGAGTTGGTCCGGACTCGGGATGCCTACTTCACCCTGACGGGCAAGGACCTGGAACAGCTCACATTCCTCAGGAGTCACGGGATGGAGGACAGCGGATTTCTGTCCACGAGTCCGGACAACCTGAGTCTCATCGATGCCGTATACTCCGGGATTGAGGCCTCCGAAGAGACAATCATAGATCTGGGTCGCAAGAGGTCAATTTACCGGAGTCTCGCCGATTTCACCCCGGAGAAATTCCCCCTGCCCCCGGACAGCTTCAATGCCGAACTTCGGCCCTACCAGATCTGCGGCTACGCCTGGCTGCTGCACCTTCGGGACAAGAATATCGGTGGCTGCCTGGCCGATGATATGGGGCTGGGCAAGACGGTTCAGACACTGGCCTATCTCTCCCGGCTGAAGGTTGACGGGAATCTCGGACGCTCACTGATTGTCGGACCGGTGGTAACCCTGGCCAACTGGGAGGCCGAAATCAGGCGCTTTTCTCCGACGCTTCGTTATCACCGGTATTCGGGGCCCGCCGGGAAACGCATCATCCCCGGGGGCGAGAAGGAAGTGGATCTCATCATCGTCAGTTATCAGACCCTGCGGAACGATGTTGAAAAATTCCTCGACAGGGACTGGGATCACATCATCCTGGACGAGGCCCATTACGTGAAGAACGCCTCCTCCCGAACCTTCAAGGCCGTTCGATCACTACGAGCCGCCCATCGCCTGTCCCTCACGGGAACCCCCCTGGAGAACCATTTGAACGAACTCTGGTCTCAGATGAGTTTTCTCAACCCCGGGCTGCTCGGCAGTCAGGGTCAGTTTATCCGGCGCTATGTACGTCCTGTGGAAAAGGATGGAAACGAAGCCGTTCTGAGCCGCCTGGCGGATACCGTGGCGCCCTTCATCCTCCGGCGGAAGAAAGCTGAGGTTCTCCACGATCTGCCTCCCAAGGACGAGACGGTTCTGTTCTGCGACATGACCGAAGACCAGGCCGAGGCCTATCACAGCATGCGAAATCTGTACTATCGGCAGGTGACCGGGCTGCTGACTGATGACGATTCGAAAGGGGCGCGAATCCAGATTTTCACCATCCTGACCAAGCTGCGGCTCCTGGCCATCCATCCGCCGATGGCCGGCGAAAGTTTCGATGGCGTCTCATCGGGTAAGATGACGGTGCTGGACAACCTGATGGAGGAGATTCTCGAGGAGGATCATAAAACACTGGTGTTCAGCCAGTTCCTCGGCGCCCTGGATCGGGCTGAAAAAACATGCCGACGTCACGGCTGGCGCTACAGCCGCCTTACCGGATCCACCCGGAACCGGGAAAAGCCGATCAACATATTTCAGGACGATCCGGACACCCGGGTATTCCTCTTGAGTCTCCGGGCCGGAGGGGTGGGAATTAACCTGACCTCTGCCGATTTCGTGATACTCCTGGATCCATGGTGGAATCCGGCTGTTGAGGCTCAGGCTGTAGACCGGGCTCACCGCATGGGACAGACCCGTCCGGTGATGGCTTACAGGCTCATAACAGCCGGTACAATCGAGGAAAAAGTTCTCGCGCTGCAGGAGAAGAAAAAGGATCTCATCGCCGGTGTTCTCGGCGACGGCAGCATTCCGAAACTGACGGACGAGGAAATCCTGAAGCTGTTCGAGTAAACCGGTTTCTTATTTTTATTGACCTCGGAGATTAAGCCGTTTAGTTTTGCATATATGGCAACCGAATCTCCCGAATGGGGAACATACGCACTCGAGAACGGTATGGTGTATCGGGCCGGGCACGGTCCGGTGTCCTTCCTCATATGCTGCAATAACAGCGATTGGCGGCTCTCGGCGCTGGATGGTGAAAACTTCGGTGGTCCGCCGGTTCCCGTGGGAGAAACCGAGGCCGTCAAGGTTGAATGGGACCATCGCATCCTGTCTTCCGACGATTCCGCAGGGCCCGGGACAATGACGATATTCCCTGAACTCCCGGACCGTTCCCTGATTCTGAGACCCCCGGAATCGATTATCCTACCCCCCGATATCCGGGTCACCCTGTACCTGAAAATACCGGTGCGGGTAAGCGTCTCGTCACTGAAACACGGGGAGTTCACCCTCGGTTCATTCGCCGTCGCAGAGCTATCGTCCACCTGGCAGGGAGACCGTGCCGCCGGCGAACCGGCTTATACCCTCAGATCGGATCCCGTCCGTGATCCGAAAATGATGTCTGTCAAATCATGGATCGCGATCTGTACCCTCAACATCCATAACCAGTCCCCTGGGGATTTCGATTTGAAAGGCCTCATTGTGGATCCCGATGAACTGGGGATTTGGTTCAACGGAACCGAGCTGTGGACCGACGAACTTTTTTTCTCAGTTAAAGGAAGCAATCAGGTCGTCCGGACATACCCCGGAAAAGAAGGCCGCAACAAATTGAGAGGTGTCAAATGATCCGCGATTGGGTGGATTCGTTTAACGAAATCCCGGGGTTTTTCACCCCCGACAGGATCGTTCTCGGTATCGAGATTTTACTGCTTCTCGGCCTGGGTGCCGTCATCATCCCTGTCACTGCAAGGCTGGTCTCCAGGGTGTTCCGCAGGAAGGTAAGCAAACACAGCGCCATGCTGGTCCGGAAAGTGGTGTACTACACCGGCGTCATCATCCTCGTCCTGGCCGTACTCGATCGGCTCGGCTTGAAGCTGGGGGCCCTTCTGGGCGCCGCCGGAGTCATCGGCATCGCCGTGGGTTTCGCCGCCCAAACCAGCCTTTCCAATCTCATCAGCGGTCTCTTCCTGATTTATGAACATCCGTTTCGAGTGGGAGATTTCATCAAGGTCGGAACCGCTTCAGGCGACGTCCAGACCATCGATCTTCTCTCGGTAAAAATCCGTACCCCGGGGAACCAATTCATCCGCATTCCAAGCTCTCAGCTCTTGAATTCAGAACTGACCAACGTCTCCTACTATCCCATACGTCGTATGGATCTCACGGTAAACGTCGCCTATAAGGAAGATCCGAAACGGGTGATGGGAATCCTCAGGGAGATAGCCGGGAACGAACCCCTGGTACTGGACGAACCCGAACCCCTGATAATCTTCCAGGACATGGGAGACTCCGCACTGGAATTCTTCTTCGCCGTCTGGTTCCTGAAGACTGATTTCGTCGCGACAAAGAATGCAGTGATGGAAACAATTAAAACCCGATTCGACAAAGAGGGTATCAAAATTCCATTTCCCCACCGCTCGCTGTACGCCGGTTCGGAAACGGCGCCGTTCCCCATCAGAATCGTCGGAGAAAAGGAGTAAGACATGAATCGACAGTGCCGGATAATCCTGATCGCCATCGTACTATCGCTCATATCCTGTATCAGCGCCTTCGGGAAGGATACGGAAGACGAGGAAATTTTGAAGGAGAGCGAAGGCGGGAACAAAACCTACATCCCGTATATAAGGGATACCTTTCAGGTTACCATTCAGGCCGGTGTCGGTCTCAGCTGGTACCAATGGCACTTCACCGGAGGCATACAGCTGGATTATCAACCTAATCCTTTCCTGGGGCTTGGATTGAAGACGACCGTGGATTACGGTTTTAAATACGGCAACCTGAACATCAATGTATACATATTGTACAAACTCTGGTGGCTCTATTTCGGGCCCGGGGTAAGTTTTCTGGTCCAACACATGGTGTTGCCCGCGGGAGATCCGGATTACGTGGATATCATACGGAATCCCGCTTCGGCGTCACTGGCCCTCACGATAGGGTTCCGTTTCCCATTCGTCCGGGTGGGTCCGGGGCATATGACGCTGGATTTGTCCATCGACTGGTACCAGACCGCTTACCCGATAACCGGAACACCGCCCTTGCTCGATAGTATCCTGAGCGAAACCATAAATGGCGCGGTATACGCTTTCAAGCCGGCTTTACGTCTCGGTTATACCTTCTGATTCTCCGTTGGCGCCGCTTGACGGAATGCATCATGCTTAACTGGTGGACAACGATATTCTCAAGAGACCGGGAAAGTCTCTGATGAAGGATTAAGTCATATGACAATCTCTATCATTTATCATACGCACTTCGGCAACAACGCCCTTGTTGCCGGCTTTCTTTCGGACACTCTTGAGAGCAAGGGATACGGAGTATCAGTTCACCCCATAAGCGAAGCCGGTCCATCTGAAATTCCCGCATCAGATCTGTACATCATCGGAAGCCCGACTCAGATCGGTACACTGCCGATGAGAGTCGGCCGATTTCTCAGGCGTCTGAAGATTCC
>DAOVYP010000550.1 GCA_030635565.1 Spirochaeta sp.
CAATGGCCATCTCGATGTGGTCGACCCTGAGCCGATCAGCTTCTGGGATACGGATCCATTCAATCCAGTGATTCAAAATGGACGGATATACGGTCGGGGAGCCGGGGACATGAAGTCAGGGGTCGCCGCCATGACCTACGCGGTTCATGCCGTCGAAATGGCCGGCTTTGGTCTTCAGGCACCGGTTACACTTGAAGCCGTCATCGAGGAGGAGTGTTGTGGAAACGGTGCACTTGCATGTCTGGTGGCAGGCTATGATGCCGATGCTGTGTTGATCCCCGAACCCTTCGGCCCGACGATTCTTACGAATCAGCTCGGTGTTCTTTGGTTCAAGGTGATGGTTGAGGGAAAACCGGTTCATGTTATGGAAGCACCGGCCGGGGCCAACGCCATCGAAAAAATGTTTCCAATCGTCCAGGCCCTCAGAAAACTGGAAAACGAGCTGAACGCATCCGATGTCCCGCAAGCGTATCAGAATATCCCCCACCCAATCAATCTGAACATCGGCATCCTAAATGGCGGAAACTGGCCTTCCACAGTACCGGCCAAAGCCGAAATGCACTGCCGTCTCTCCTACTTCCCCGGCATTTCATATGAAACGATGAGACAACGAATTGCCGAAACAATAAAAAGCGTTAAAAGCGGTGACGCCTGGTTGTCGGAAAACCCGCCCACTATATCGTTTTACGGATTTCGTTCCGACGGGCATTCGGTTTCTCGTGATAGGCCGGCATTCGACACTCTCAACGATTGCCACAAAATTCTGACCGGGCAGGATGCAAAAGAATGCATTGCTACGGCGACTACCGATTTGAGAGCGTTTCACTTTTTCGGGAAGGGGCAGTGTACCTGCTTCGGACCGACCGGGGGCAATTACCACGGGGCCAACGAATGGGTTGATATCCAAAGCATCATCCACACGGCCAAAACCTACGCATTATTTCTGTCACGATGGTGTGGGTTGTCCGAGTAGAAACAAATGACGGGGAGAAAGCCCATAAATCTTATCACTCTCAACGAGGGATCTTGGCACGGGAAATAGACGTCGGAGGCTACTATCGAGCTGAATTCTGCATAACGCAAGTATCACATAACCGATAAAAAAGAAGGACCCCATGAAAAAAGATGCCTGGAAACCCTGGGCTCTATTGGCGCCTGCAGTCACCGCCGTATTCCTGCTGCTTGTGATTCCGGTGTGCTTCATTGTGGTTTACAGTTTCTGGCTGAGAGCTCCCACCGGCGCCGACATAGCGGCCTTCCAATTCGGTAATTATGCCAAGTTCTTTGCAGATTCGTTCTATCCCTCTATCATGTTGCGAACCATTCGGGTTTCCCTGGAAACAGTCGTTATATGCCTGATCATGGGATACATTCCGGCTTATTTCTTCTACCGCAGTACCACCCGGTTTAAATCTCTCCTTCTTTTGCTGATCATGTTGCCGTTTTGGATCAGCTTCATCATCAGGACCATGAGTTGGATCAACATCCTCGGCGATACCGGACTGATCAACCATTATCTGATAAAATTCGACATTTTATCTCAGCCTTTGAGTATGCTCTATAATGAAGGGTCGGTGTTAATGGGCCTGATTCAGTATCTACTCCCCTTTATGATTCTGAACATCTACGTAAGCCTTGAGGGAATAGACAAAAGCCTGCTTGAAGCAGCCAGAAGCATGGGGTGTACCGAGTGGCAGGCTTTTAAAGAAGTCACTCTTCCACTCAGCCTTCCGGGGGTCAGCGCGGGTTGTCTACTGGTCTTTGTTTTGACAGCCGGCACCTATCTGCCGCCGATGATCCTGGGAGGGCCTCGAAATGAAATGATCGCCAACTTGATTTTCAAACGGGTTATCGGCACCCTGGACTGGCCCTTTGGCTCAGCCATCAGCGTGATATTGCTCAGCCTGCTGTTGACCATCGTATGGACCTATAACCGA
>DAOVYP010000213.1 GCA_030635565.1 Spirochaeta sp.
GAAAGAGCTTTTTCGGCAGGCCGTAAGTTGATACCAGGGGAAGAAAAAGGAACCACACCAAAATAAGTTTCCCCCAGAAACAAGCATTAAACGGCCACGAATTCCCGTCATCACCCCGTTTCTGGTAAAATTGCCCCCATAGGAACTCTGGGGGGGTAAAAAAAGAGCGTTCCGGCTGCAAACCAATGGAACGCTCTTCAACAAACAACTCTCTTTGTATGGTTCGATTACGAAAACTCTGATGATTTGGATAGATTAGATCTGATTCTGGATACGATTCCTGATGAAACTTTAATGCAGAAACTGGAGAGGGATCGAGGCCCTTCTGGGATCGACAAGTATCCCATCCGTGCAACCTGGAACTCACTGATCGCCGGAGTTGTCTATGAGCATGACTCCAGATTTGCCTATGGATACGGTCTGGCTTACGCGGTTTCACCCAGAGGAGCATGTCATATGGCCAGTCTCAATTATCCCGTTGAAAGCGGAAGTATGTATATTCCGGATATTCCCGAGCTTGCTGCTGATATTATTGAATCAGACAGTGATGAAAAAGCAGTACTCAACATTGCTTGTCAGGAGTTTGGAATGTTTATTTCGAGCTGTACCATATTTTGTAATCTTGGCGCATTGCCCTTGAACGCGGAACAGGCAGTAAATATGGTGAATCATGTTACCGGGTTTGGTTATACACTTGAGGAAGTGATGACTATCTGCAGAAGGATATGGTATCTCAAGAGGGGTTTATCAAATCTGTTCGGCGCTAGGAAGCAGGATGACAGCCTTCCGAAAAGGCTGCTGACACCATTGAAGAGTGGACCGACAGAAGGAAGTACTCATGATATGGATCTTATACTGAAAGAGTTTTGCGCAATGCGTGGATTGAATGAAAATGGCCTTCCTGAAAAAGATGTCCTCGAGAAAAACGGGCTTGATGCTCTGGTAACTCTTTTATATTCTCAGGCGAAACGACCCGAGTTTCTTCCATCGCCGCTGCAACCATTCTGAGTATGAGAATGATAAATACATATAAATAAATTTGCATATAACGGTAGATGATGTGATATGATCTCCTGATGCTCTCCGGGGTTAGACACCGGATTTCGCATATGAGCAGGAGGGTGATTATGAACATAAATATTGTTAAAGAGCGATTCAAGCAGATGTCGCCCGGGATGACTATGGACCAGGCTATTGTAGAAGCGGAGAGATGCCTTCTCTGTCTTGACGCACCATGTTCCACGGCCTGTCCCGCCGATACCGAACCGGGTGAGTTCATTCGCAAGCTTCGATTTCGGAACTTGACAGGGGCCGTGCGCACCATCAAGTCGAATAATATTCTGGGGGGTGCCTGCGGCGTACTCTGTCCTACCGCCGAGCTTTGCGAAAAGGAATGCAGTGCGCGAATGGCGACTGATGGGAACCCCGATGGAAACGATAAGCCGATACGGATCGGAGATATCCAGCGCTTCCTCGTCGAATATGGCCGTGAAATCGGGTTTCAGCCGCTTTCCGTTGAAGAAACCGGTGTATCCGGTAAAATCGCCGTCGTCGGATCCGGTCCATCCGGTCTGAGCTGCGCCGCCGAATTGGCCAAAAAGGGATATGAAGTCACCATCTTTGAAGCCCTTACCGAACCCGGCGGTGTCCTGCGTTACGGGGTCGTTCCATTTCGTTGTGATGTGGATTTCATTGAACAGGAAATTGTCGATGTCAAAGCCCTGGGAGTGGAGATTAAATGCAATTCACCCGTCGTAGGGAAAGCTGCTGCTGAAGAATTACTGAAGCAGGGCTACGATGCGGTATTCATGGGACCCGGACTCTGGGGTGCCTATGGTCTTAAGGAACACTCAGCTGACATTGAGGGCTGCTATTCATCCGTTGATTTCCTGGCAAAGCTGCGTGATGAGGAGTTTGACGGTATCATTTCGCAGTTCAAAGGCAAGACGGTCGCTGTTATAGGCGGCGGCTCTGTAGCCATGGACTGTGTGGAGGCCTCCGCACGCTTGGATACGAATGATGTTTACCTTATCTATCGCCGATCCTACACTCAGATGCCCGCCGAAAAAGAAGAACGCATCGACGCTCTTCAGGCTGGTGTGAATTTCCTGATCCTTCATCAGCCTGTCGATTTTATCACCGACGACAAGAATCGACTCACCGGATTGAGACTGGTTCGAACCCGGCTGGGCGAACCGGACGAGTCCGGTCGAAGACGGCCTGTGTTGATAGACGGAACCGACTGGGACATGCCCGTGGACATCGTCATCGAAGCAATCGGCAATAAAGCAGTGGACGAATCTTCCGACTGGTACCCCAACGTCAAGGTTGACGGCAGCAGTCTTATCGTTATCGACTCTGAAACAGGTGCCACATCAATTTCCGGTATTTTCGCAGGGGGAGACATTGTTCGCGGTCCGGCATTGGTGGTGGAAGCGGTACAGGACGGAAAGATTGCCGCCCGGGCGATCCAGGATTACATCGAAAAAAAGGGTAATAAGGAGTAGTTGAAATGGCACAGAAAAAACCTGATCTATCTATCGAATTCTGCGGAAAGACATACAAGAATCCTTTTCTGCTTTCCTCTTCTCCCGTTTCCAACAGTGCTGAGATGGTCGAGCGGGCCTTTGATGCCGGATGGGGCGGAGTTGTCTTTAAAACCCTCGGCTCGGATCGTCTCCGTATAGACCACCCATCACCCAGGATGAATTCATCAAATTACGGCAGCCGTCGACTGGTGTCCGTACAGAACGTCGAGCAGACTACCGATCGTCCGTTGAAGGACAATCTGATGGAGCTGCTCTATCTGAACAAGCACTACCCTGACAGTCAGACGGTTCACAGTATCATGGGTTTCGCCGATAAGGAGTGGGAATATCTGGCCAGGATGTCGGAAGATCACGGAGCCGACATGCTGGAGCTTAATTTCTCCTGTCCCAACATGACCATCGAAGGATCCGGTCATGATGCCGGTAAATCCTTCTATGATCTGGAGCATTACACATCTATTGTGAAACGGGCCGTCAGCATTCCGGTTATGGCGAAAATGACTCCGAACATCACCGATATGACCGAAACGGCCATGGCAGCCAAGAACGGCGGGGCCGACGCGATATCCGCCATCAACACGGTGAGCGGTATTTCCGGGATCGATCTGGATTCCTTTATTCCACTTCCCAATGTGTTCGGTCATGGGGCATCCAGCGGAACTTCGGGACCTGGTATGAAGCCTATCGGCCTCAGGTTCATCTCGGATATGGCAAAAGATCCGGACCTGAATCTGCCATTATCCGGTATGGGCGGAATCGAAACCTGGATAGATGCTTTGGAGTACCTGCTTGTCGGTGCTTCCACCCTTCAGGTCACCACCGGAATCATGCATTACGGCTATGTCATCGTTCAGGATATGATTGAAGGTCTTACTGATTATATGGCTTCGAAAGGTATCGGGAAGCTTTCCGACCTGGTGGGCGGGACACTGCCTAAACTGGGGAAAACGGATCTTTTCGACCTGGATCGCCAGGGTGTCGTGGAATACGACCTCGATCGCTGTATCGGCTGCGGTCAGTGTGTGAACGTCTGTACCGATGCCGGCGGCCAGGCACTGGAGTGGAAATCTGAAACCCGCCGCCCCGAGCTCACCGAAGACAAGTGCCTGAGCTGTATGCTCTGCAGTTTCGTCTGCCCGATCAGCGGCCTGATTAAGTACAAGGCGATGCCTGAGGGCTGGAAGAGACGTGAAACCGCAGTTCGGGATCCAAGCCTGGAGAAAGAATTGAAGTACGAACCCTATGTTCATGACGGATCCGACGGGTGCCTCGTCTGATATACATTCGTTTTCAGGTTAACGGGCGTGACATTCTGGAGCATGTGGACGGCGAGACGACCCTCCTGACTTATTTAAGAGAGTCGCTGGGTCTTTTAGGCGCCAGGAACGGATGTGGTCAGGGGCAGTGCGGTACATGTACGGTCCTGATAAACAGAAGGCCGATAAAATCCTGTTCGGTTAAACTGAAGAGCGAAAAACTCGTTGATGCCTTCATCGAGACCATCGAGGGACTTACTGGTGCCGACGGGTCTCTTCATCCCATTCAGGAAGCCTTCGTCAATGCCGGGGCCATTCAGTGCGGATTCTGTACACCCGGGATGATTATGACAGTCAAAGGTCTGCTTGATTCAAACCCCGATCCCAGCCGTCAGGTAATCAGAAAATATATCAGTTCGAGGAACTATTGCCGCTGCACCGGATATCAGAAGATATTTCTGGCTGTTGAGGAAGCGGCCCGCTTGCTTCGTGGTGAGACTCCGCAGCTTGATGGCTGCAGGGACGATGCATCCCTTAGAAGAGGCGATGCCGTGTCCAAAGCCCGGGGAATGCTCCGGTACGCGGACGATATCGTTCCGGACGGTTTGCTCTACGGGAAAATCCTGTATGCCGACGAGCCCCATGCGGTATTGAAGCATCTGCATCTCTCCACCGCTGAGTCCATACCGGGTGTAAAAGGAATCCTGACGGCAGGTGATTTCGGTGGAACCGGGAAGATCGGGCTTGTCGATCGTGATCAGCCGGCTCTTGTGGCCGAGGGGGAGGAGATTCGCTCCCTGGCCGATCCGATTTGCGCCGTATTCGCCGAAACCGCCGACCAGGCGAAAACGGCCCTGAAGGCTGTCGTTGCGGAATATCAGGTGCTGCACGGGATTTATACCGTTGAGGAAGCCGAAAAGCCCGATGCGGCTCTTGTCTGGCCGGATAAACCCGGGAATGTCTTTTACGAGGGGCGTCTCGAGCGCGGCGTTGTTACAAAAGAACTGAAAGCTTCAGAATTCGTGGTGGAGGGCCGCTTCTCCACTTCCAGAATTATCCATGGTTACATGGAACCGGAATCCGGTTGGGCCGGGCCCGATGGCGATGGCGGTGTGGAGATACACTATCCCACTCAGACCGTTTTCGACGACCAGATTCA
>DAOVYP010000356.1 GCA_030635565.1 Spirochaeta sp.
CAGCGAGTCAGTCGGTATTCCGGTTGTCGCATCCGGTGGTGCGGGGGTGCCACGCCATCTGACTGAAGTACTCACCGAAGGAAAAGCCGATGCGGCACTGGTGGCCAGTATGGTTCATTACGGAGATTATTCGGTAAAAGCCATTAAAAAGGAACTGTCGGAATCAGGCGTCCCGGTCCGTTTGGACTAATGTTCTCTGGACTGATAATCGCCGGACAATAAACTGTCGGCATTGTTCACCTTTTTTTCTCTCAATTGGGGTCTTACACACCCCGTCATTTTTTCATCCGACAGTATACGGCAAATAGAATCGAGTCCCTCATCCGTATCGAAACCTGAAAGACAGATTCTCATGGATCCATCCGGAGAAAACAACTTGAGGCAGGGGAGACAATCCGAGTCGGCTTCAATAAAACGCCGTGCGTGGATATTGTCGCCGGTCGCCACGATGTGTTCATCGTTCCAGTTTGTAAGCTCACGCTCCAATTGAGAAATATCTTCAACACCGATAAATACGAGACGAACAGCCAGACCGGAAGGTCCGAATGTTTGTGCCAGCTGAACAAGCTCCGGCTTCATCAGATCGCTGGGGCCTGAGCCCAGTGTCAGGACCGCCAGAATCCGCCAGCGGTTATCGATACCGGAAAACAGTCGTGACAGCCTGTCACTGAATGAGAGATTATCAGGTGGTAACAGGAGACTGTCCGACTCCGGCCGGTCTTTGAGAATCATAGGAATTCATAATAAATAATAAACCATTGATAATTCAACAACAATTTGGAAATATTTTGGGATTTCATGGATTGTCGAACTGTTAGTTCGGTCGCATACTTGCTTCGGAGGCCCGACTTTTAGTATATTCCCTGTGTTATGCCGACTTACGATTATGAATGCCGATCATGCGGCCACAGCTTCGAGACTTTTCAGAGTATGTCCGACGATTCCCTGACGGTTTGTCCTGAATGCAGGAAGGAACAATTACGCCGGCTTATCGGCGGAGGATCCGGGATTATCTTCAAAGGATCCGGTTTCTACGTGAACGATTCCCGAAAAGGATCATTTTCGTCTACTTCTTCATCCGAATCTTCATCCGACAGCGGAAAATCCACCACCAAAAAAACTGATTCTTCAAATAATAAAGTTTCAGCTTAATCCGCAATCGTCCGTCCCAGGGCGTCAAACCGGAAGATTTCCGATTCATCAGCGGCTTTCTCAATTAACTCGTCCAGCCCCTCAATACTTTCATATACCAGGCGCTCTGCTATTACGTCGGGGCGGGTGAGAGGTTTTTCCGGGCTGAACAGCGTACAGCAGTCATCGAAGGGTTCTATTGCTGTTTCAAAAGTGCCGATCCTGCGGGCCAGGACGATAATTTCCTCCTTATCCAGACCGATCAGGGGCCGGAAAACCGGCATCGGAACCGCGGCATCGGTGAATGCCAGGCTCTCGAGGGTCTGACTGGCTACCTGACCCAGTGATTCACCGGTGATGAGGGCACCGCACCGGCGTTGTTTCCCGAGAATTTCGCTTATCTGCATCATGCAGGCCCGGGTATGGATGGTTGTTGCTGTTCGATCGACTGATTGATTGATCTTCACCTGACAATCTGTGAACGGTACCGAATACAGTGTAAGTCCCTCACACCATGGTGCAATCAACGCGGCCAGCCGCGCCGTTTTGTCATGAGCCTCCGGTGATGTGAATGGGGGGGTGTGAAAATGTACTGCTGAGAGTTTCATCCCCCGTTTGGCCATCATGTATCCGGCTACAGGCGAATCGATCCCGCCGGAGAGCAGGAGCATTCCCCGCCCGGCGGTGCTTACCGGCAGTCCACCTGTCCCCTGCCGTTCTCTCTGATAGACGTACCCCCATTCCCTGAGTTCAACCTTGATGGTGAAATCCGGATTGCGGACATCGACGGTCAATTCAGGAAGGGCCTCCAGAAGCCGCCCTCCCAGTTCCCTGGCATATCCGTAACTGTCCAGTGGAAGGCTTTTATCGGTCCTGCGGACTTCAAATTTGAAGCGGCTGCCGATGCCGTCGTTCAGACATTCCCGGGCTATCGAAAGGGATATTTCGGTAAGGTCTTCAATGGTTTTTTTCACCCGGTAAGCCCTGCTGAATGCTACGATTCCCGGAGTCGTTTCCAGAATACGGACCACATCGGTTTCAGGGATGGTGGTTTCCAGATAGTAACGCCCGCTTCGGTTCGTCACCTTGTTTGCAGTCCCGTGTTCCCCGGTATATTGCTTGAGTTTCTTTCTTATATTCTCTCTAAGCATACGCTCGAAGTACGCCCGATTACCTTTTTTCAGTGTTATCTCACCGATTTTAATCAGCCACAAATCGCTCATGGTTCGGATATTAACGAAAAAAAAGCATTCAGTCTGCATGTCGTTCAAGCAGCAGTCATGTAAACGGCGTCATTTAAATCGGAGGAAGTTATGAAATCTTTTATTCGACGATTTATCCCAGCCCTGTTCCCCGTCGTACTGCTGATGGCTTGCAGCTGCACCCTTCCACGGGAGGATGGGAAGTGGACGGTTATGAGCTGGAATGTGCAGAACATCTTCGATGGTATCGATGACGGGACCGAGTACAGCGAGTTCGATCCGGGCTCCGGAAGCTGGGATGACAGACTCTATCAGCGTCGACTGGAAAGGACAGGAGAGGTAATTACGGCGGGATCATCCGGAAGTGCCGATCTGGTAATCCTTCAGGAGCTTGAAAATCCCGGTATTCTGGATGACCTGGCCGACGGTCCTCTGCGCGGCAGTGCTTATCACTGGAGGTTGGCCATTCCCGGATACAGCATCATCCGATGCGGTGTGCTCAGTCGGTATCCACTCAGAGATATTGATGTCGTTGACTGTGGTTACTACGGAATACGTCCTCTGAGACCAGCTCTGGCTTTTACCGTCGATACACCCGGGGGGCCGGTCAGGGTTGTCGCAGCGCATTGGAAGTCCGCCAGGGATGGAAGGTCCGCCACCGAGAATGCCCGCTGTGCTGAAGCTTCAGCGGTTAAAGGACTCGTTGCACCGTTGCTGCTTCATAACCCCGCTGCAGAGATTCTTATCATTGGTGACCTGAACACCCCCGGTGACGGCCTGATCCGGCCGGCGGCCCTGGCGCCATGGTTTCCTGAAATCGATACTGAAACAGATGAAACGGTTTTATACCGGACCGATCTTCGGGAGGGTGCCGGTATCCGGGATGGCACCATGGTTTTTTTTGACCCTGATCCCGACCCGGCATCAGGTCCTCCGGGAACCTATTGGTACCGGGATGATTGGGAAAGGCCCGACAGGGCTCTGCTCAGCCGTGGCCTCATCGAATCACCCGGTCTGTGTTTCGAATCCTGCCGGACGGTTGCGGAGTTTGTGGGCGACGGAACCGGGCGGCCGA
>DAOVYP010000053.1 GCA_030635565.1 Spirochaeta sp.
AGAAAAAACGCATAGTGAAAGTTCTTGGAGAAATGATGGGAGAGCTCAGCGGCAGTACTGTCACCGTTCTCGGTCTCTCTTTTAAATCGGAGACGGATGATGTGAGGGATTCACCGTCCCTGACAGTCGTGGCCGAGCTGCTGGAGGCCGGTGCGGCTGTGCGGGCTCACGATCCCCGGGGAGCCGATAATTTCCGGAGTTTCATTCCCGAAACCGTCTGTTTTACAACAAGTTATGAGGCAGTTGAGGGGGCTGATGCGCTGATTCTGATGACCGAATGGAACGAATACCGCGCCCTGGATTTGAAAATCCTGTCTGAGAAGATGAAGGGACGGGTTATTCTGGATGCCAGGAATCTTCTGGATCCGGACATGGTCCGGGATTTCGGTTTCAGCTACAGAGGTATCGGCCGTGGCTGATATTATCTGGAATCTCACATCCATCTATCCATCTTCCGAATCCGCGGCCTATCGGGCCGACAAGGACGAACTGGTTTCACTTTCGGCGGATGTCATTGCCCTGTTGGACGCCGGCAGCCTTGAAGCGGGTGCCTGGCTTCCGGAGGCCGTCAAGGGTCTCAACCGACTCTGGGATCTTTCTGAAAATCTCATTTCCTATGTATACGCAATATGGACTGTTGATACTTCGGATGAGGCTGCCCAGGCGGAAATCGATGATCTGGAAGCCCGCTCCCTGGCCGTTAAAGACGTCGTGGTGAGGTTTCGGGCCCAGCTGTCCGGCATCGGGAATAACTGGAAAGCTCTGACTGCAGGGGAAGATCTTGCTCCATTTAAATTCTGGCTGGAAGAGCAGCGATTCCTTGCGGGTAAACAGATGAGTCCGGCTGAAGAGGCCCTGGCCGCCGACCTGCAGCGATGCGGCGGAGATGCCTGGGATCGACTCCACGGTAAGCTGTCATCGGCATTGAGTCGCGCCTGGATCGAGGAAGAGAAAACCGTTACTCAACTGCGTACCATGGCCTATGACCCTGATCGAAGCGTTCGGAAAAGGGCATGGGAAGAGGAAACCGCCGCATGGAAGGGCGCCGAAATCTCATTCGCCGCGGCCCTGAACGGTGTGAAAGGAACTTCAGCGACGCTGAATACCCGACGGGGCTGGGGGAGCACCCTGGAGAAGTCACTGGTGCAGAACCGCCTCTCACGAACGGCTCTTGATGCCATGCTCGGCGTGATGAGTGAGTCCCTGCCGGTATTCCGGCGCTACTTCCGGGCAAAGGCGAAAATGCTGGGTGTGCCGAAGCTGGCCTGGTACGATCTTTTTGCCCCGGTGGGCTCCAATGGCGAAACGTGGAGCTGGGAACGGGTGACGGGTTTCATCCCGGCGATGTTCGACACCCTGTCTCAGGACATGGGTGATTTCGCGCGCCGGGCATTCACGGAAGACTGGATCGACGCCACAGCTCATAACGGTAAGGTGGGCGGGGCCTACTGCACTCATCTCCCCCTGGCGGGTGAGAGCCGCATACTCTGCAATTTTGATGGTTCTTTCGATTCGGTTTCGACGGTGGCTCATGAACTGGGCCATGCATGGCATGGCGAGGTGATGAAGGACTTACCCGGACTGAATCGGGAATACCCTATGACCCTGGCGGAAACCGCGAGTATCTTCTCCGAAACCCTGGTTTTCAGGGCGGCCCTTTCGGAGGCCCCGAATTCTTCGAAACCGGCGATTATCGATACCTACCTGATGGGCGCCTCCCAGGTGATTGTCGACATACTCAGCCGCTTCCACTTTGAGACGGCCCTGATGCGCCGCAGGCCGGCCGGTGAACTCAGTCCCGGAGAACTGACCGAAATGATGCTGGACGCCCAGAATCGTACCTATGGCGATGCCTTGGAGAAAGAAGAACGTCATGGCTGGATGTGGGCGGTGAAGGGTCACTACTATTCCCCTGACCTGGCATTCTACAACTTCCCCTATGCGTTCGGGCAGCTCTTCGCCCTGGGACTCTATTCCCTCTTCCGTGATGAGGGCCGCAGTTTTGCGGGTCGTTACCGGGAGCTGTTGCGCCTGACAGGCTCCGCCGATGCCGTCGCCGTCGCCAGATCGGCGGGCTTCAACATCGAGTCACCGGATTTCTGGCGCCGGGGGATCGCTTCAGTTACGGATTTAATCGAGGATTTCGAGAAATCGGTGAATTAACATTTTTAATCTTCATCCGGGGTCTGAACATCCGGCATCTCATGATCGTCGGATACCCAGCTTTTATCCCTTTTAGCCACCCCGGAGATTACCAGGTCGAATTCGGAGATCATGATGCCGGTAAACTTCTCAATGCGGTCCACGACATAGTCCCGGAGCTCATGAAGATTGTCGGTGATATGATTTCTGAAAGGGATTTCCACTTCCGCACGCATGTGGTAAACGCCGTGGGACGGATGTATTTTCACCTTCCTGACGATGAGTTCGCCGTCGAATTCGTCGACACAGTGGGCGATCATCTGAGCCAGGGCATGCTCGCTGATAGCGACTTTACCCTTATCTTCATCATGGAATGTGGGCTGGACTACCGATTTCTCGTAGACAATATGCCCTTTACTCCGTTTTTTCCCGAATCCCCGGCCTATCTTGAACAGAACCTTGATGGAGTTTGAGAGCAGGTGGGGGTAGTCCCGTTCCACCTGGATGGATGGCACGGGTATGACATGTGTTCCATCTTCATTCCTGGTTTTCTGGGCTTTTTCGATATCTTCTTCCGAACTGATTTCTTCGATGAGTATCACTTTGGATGGCGGCGGGAGTCCGAGGCGTTCGGCCGTCCGTGCCACCATACGCTCCGATGTACCCAGCAGGAGTATTTTCCTTATCTTCCGGGATCGTATCGCCTTCATGAATTCATGGCGATGGAGAGGGTCGTCGAAAAGTGCCGTGCGGACGGCACTCATGTACACATGTTCGCGTTTTGCGGATTTGCCGGCGACAATACTGTTGCCCTGAATGAGAAGACCGTCGTCGATGATGTACTCAATGCTGTAGTTCTCCGCCACCAGTTTGGCCCGGAAGCTTTTACCGGTACCGCTTTTTCCAATCAGCGCAAAGACTTTTGTCCCGCCTACGAGTTGGCGGAGCCGGTCTTTAACACCGGCACGGCGGCGGGCGGTACTGTCATTCTGTGCCATTCGGATCCCTCGTCTTGAAGGTAGGAGTTCCCCGGCTGCAGGTCAAGCCGGACGAAAAAGACTTTGCTTGACAAGGCTTTAACCCTCAAAGAGAATGGTTGGCGTGTTCGATTTAACCCGCATTCTCAGCAATTCCCGATATGGTAACAATAAAGTGAATCGACAGGGATTATTCGCACTCTTTTTGTTTATTCTGACATCCTGCACACTGCTGCTCCTTCTCAATACCCGGGGATCCGAGTCACGCTATTGGCCGGGTTGGTATATCCTCAGACTTTCCACTGAAACGGAAGTAGTTGAAGCAACTAATTACCTGTTGGCTTCCGGTGTAAACGGCGCTCTGTCGTCATCCTCCGCCGAAGTGAGTTACATGGCTATTCCCCGCCTGGAACGGGTGAGTGTTGACCGCCTGGATACCGTTCTGGTTCCCGGTGATCCAAGGAGAGATCCGTATCTCTCCGGGATTTCCAGCCTGTTTGAATCAGATGGTGCTGATTTAATCTATCTTCCCGCCGATCGCAGTCTTGCGGCATATCGGAAGATTCTCAGCGGCATCAGGGAACTGGAAGGATGGCAGTTGATGGATGACCGGGATGGAATACGTTTTCATGTCCTGGTATTCATTGCCGCAGCACTCCTTATCGGCTTGAAACCGGCGCGAATCGCCGCAATGATTCCCCTGGCGATATTTGTATTCATTGCGAATCCGAATGCTGTATTTCCCGCACTTCTGGTTTACTACCTTTCTCCGTTGAATTTCAGATGGAAACGCAAGGGTAAGAAACGGTTGCCCGAAATTACCGTTTATACAGGGTATCTCTCCGCTGTCGCAGCTCTTTTCCTGACAGTCGGCAGTGATTATTTCACTCTGCTCTGCATTTCTCTTGTATCATCGGAATTCATTTTCACTATGGCGATGAGACTGGGCGGAAGACGGATCTTCGCCAAACGCCCTGAGCATCAGCTTTTCGAGCCCCTGTCTCTCACCCAATTCCGAAAATCCACTGCCGGCAAGTTCCGCTTTCACGGATTTCCGGCCGTTGCTGCCGTGTTGCTGATTCTTCTAATACCCTGGCCCGGGACCGGCAGCCATCCTCCTGTCCCTTATGCAACGTCAAGCTCCGAAGGATTTGAAAGTTTCGCTTCTTTTCATCGACTTGCCGATAATCAGACCGTCTCAAGTCTTCCGGATATATCGGGATTGATTGCATCGGCTGCATATCATGAAGGTTTCCTCTACGGTGCCGGGTATAGACTTCCCATGCCCGGTGACTCCCTGACGGTACGCAGTTACAGTGATAACGGGGATTCCATTGACGTAGTCGAATCGACTATTACCGATTATGACAAAGCCTGGTTCGAAGCAGTCGTCAGCCGTGAATTAAACCGCGGTCCCGGTCGGCTTTTCGCATCCCTGGGCGGTCCTTCACCCGTAATGACCGTTACTGAAATTCCGAAAGTTGAAACCGGAGGCTTCAATACCATGCGGATCATTCTTTCAAGCATCGCCGTATTGGTTATGCTGATGCTCCTGCTGTTCCCGAAACATGCCGATCAACTGGCTCGGGGCGTCTATAAACCATTGCTGACATATCGCAGGAGGGCTCAGGCCGCATGAACAGATTCAGTACCTTTGCGCGAGGGGGCATCCATCCTCCGGAGGGAAAGGGCGCCACTTCGAATAAACCGATCCGGAATGCACCTCTTCCGGCCATAGCCGTGGTTCCTTTTTCACAGCATATCGGTGCCCCGGCGAAACCGCTGGTTGAACCGGGAGATCATGTCGAGGAAGCCCAGATCATCGGAGAACCTGCGGGTTTTGTCTCGGCTTCGGTTCATTCTCCCATACCCGGAACGGTAACGGAGATAAAAAGTCTCTATCTTCCAAGCGGTATCAGAACCACCGCGGCGGTCATCGAGCTTGACGGTGAATTTTCCCGTCTGGGCAAGCCGGTCCGGACCCGGGACTGGTCGGAAATGGGTCAGGATGAGATTCTTGAAATTCTCAAGCAGCACGGTGTCGTCGGTCAGGGAGGAGCTACCTTCCCGTCACATGTGAAATTCTCAATACCCAAAGGGCGCAGCTGTGAGATATTCCTGGTGAATGCCGCCGAATGTGAACCGTATCTGTCCGCCGACCACCGGGTGATGCTCGAACATACCGAAGATATCATCGAGGGGATCAGGATCATTAAAAAACTTCTTGACCCCGTGCGTATTATCATCGGAGTCGAAGCGAACAAGCCAGATGCAATTGAGAAACTCAAAGACGCTTGTGCCGCAGATGAAATTGAAGTGATGCCTCTCAAAGTGAAATATCCCCAGGGCGCGGAGAAAAATCTCATCGAAGCCATCCTGGGCCGGGAAGTTCCATCAGGGAAGCTGCCCATCGAAGTGGGTGTAATCAACGCCAACGTCGGAACCCTCGTTTCGGTCTGCGAAGCGGTAAGGGACGACAAACCTGTTATCGAACGGGTCGTCACCGTTGCCGGGGGCGCAATAGCTCAGCCGGGGAATATCCGCGCAAGGGTGGGAAGTTCCATTCGCGATCTTATCGAGGAATGCGGCGGATTGGCCGAAGAGCCGGAGAAGTTCGTCAGCGGCGGCCCTTTGATGGGCTTCACTTTCATCGATCTGGACTCACCGGTTACCAAGGGAACCAGTGGAATACTGGCTCTCACGAAGAAAGAAGTGAAATCCTTCGCACCTACCGCCTGTCTTTCCTGCGGTCGATGCGTCGAAGCCTGTCCCATGGGTCTCGTCCCCACAACCATATTCAAGAATGTCGAGCATGAGCGTCTGGATGAGGCGACCGCTTTCGGGCTGGATGACTGTGTGCTTTGCGGTGCATGTGCCTACGTCTGCCCGTCCCACATTCCCCTCGTCTCAGCCTTCAAGGCTGCCCGCGGCCGCATAAGACGGCTTGCAGCCATGAACAAAGGATAATTGATGGATCGTCTACCTCTAGTTGCAACATCGCCTCAAATCCACGCGCCTGGATCCACCCGGAAAGTGATGGGCGGGGTACTGGCAGCCCTGGCACCGGCGGCAGTCTGGAGTATCGTTCTCTTCGGATGGCATGCCGCCCTGGTGATTGCTGCATCCGTTGCCGCCTCAGTCATCACCGAGGGCCTGCTGAATCTGGCTTTCAGGCGCAATAATACCCTGGACGACCTCAGTGCCGCCGTGACCGGCGTACTGATCGGTTTCAACATGCCTCCCGATGTGCCGGTATTCATACCGGTTGTGGCGTCGGTTTTCGCCATTGCCGTTGTGAAATGGAGCTTCGGCGGTCTGGGTTCCAACTGGATGAATCCTGCTCTGGCCGGCCGTGTTTTTGTATTCTTTTCCTGGGGGACAGACATGACCCGATGGACCCTGCCGGGTATCGGTGGTGCCGATGCGGTAAGCGGTCCCACACCGCTGGGCAGTATCAAGGTGGCTCTCTCCAATCTGTCTGAGGGAATTGACGGTCCCATGAGGCTTCTGGAGTCGGCGGGGATGCCGACAACGTACCTCGATCTATTCCTGGGCCGCATGCCCGGATCTCTGGGTGAAGTATCGGCAATGCTGCTCATCATCGGAGGACTTTTCCTTGTAATCCTGAAGATTGTCAATTGGGAAATCCCGGTCGCTTATATCGGGAGTTTCGCCCTTTTCATGTGGGCTTTTGACGGAATGCAGTACGGCGGAGGAATATTCTCCGGGGACATCTTATTTCATCTGCTCACCGGCGGACTGATGCTCGGTGCCCTGTTCATGGCTACCGACATGGTGACATCGCCGCTGACCCGGAAGGGGCGCATCATCTTCGGAATGGGATGCGGCCTGTTGACCTTTGTCATACGGCGCTTCGGGAATCTTCCCGAAGGTGTCAGCCTGGCCATTATCTTCATGAATATCCTGGTGCCGCTCATCGATCGCTTTGTGAAGCCCAGGCGCTACGGAGTGGATTCATGAAAGAAATGACAGACAAGGCCCTGAGACTGGGCATTATCGGAGCGTTTGCGGCATTACTTCTGGCGATGGTGAATAATATTACCGAACCGCTTATCGCCGAACGCAGGGCTCTGGAACTTACCGAGGCTCTCACGGTGCTCGCGGTTAACGGAACTCCCGGTGCCGCCGAAATAGAACCTGCACCCGGTGTGACTCAAAGATGGCCGATCAAAGGCGGCAAAGGGTGGATCCTGGAACTCAGAGGCACAGGGTATGGGGGGCCCATGACCATCGTGGCGTCATATGACATCGACGGCTCAGTCATGGTGGCCCGCCTCATGAATAATAACGAAACAGTCGGATTCGGCAAGAAGGCCGAGGATCCTGGTTATATGAAAATCTTTGTCGGAACCGGCGGCGAAAGGACGGTCCCGCGGACAAAGGCCGACCTCGGCAGCAATGCCGATACCGTATCAGGTGCCACCGTCACCTTTGCCGGTATCACCGATGCGCTGAGGACCGGATCGGATCTCGTGAAAGAATGGGAGGGCCGATAGTGAAAAATCTGTTTAAAGGATTGCTCAGGGAGAATCCCATTTTCGTCCTGGCTCTGGGCCTGTGTCCCGCCCTGGCGGTGTCCACCACGGTGAATAACGCCCTTGGAATGAGTGCCGCCACAATCGTTGTATTGATTGGTTCCAATCTCGTTATCAGCCTACTGCGCAAGCAGATTCCCGATGATATCCACATACCGGCCTACATCGTCATCATCGCCGCTTTTGTAACCCTGGTGGACATGGCCATGCAGGCCTATTTTCCGGCCCTATCCAAGTCTCTGGGTATCTTCATTCCCCTCATCGTAGTGAACTGCATCATCCTGGGACGGGCGGAAGCCTTCGCCAGGAAGAACACCGTTGGTGCTTCGGTTATTGACGCCATCGCCATGGGAGTGGGATTCACGGTGGGACTCACCGCCATCGCTCTGGTCCGTGAGGTATTCGGTGCCGGCACCATCACGATATTCCCCGACGGCGGCGTCATTCGCATCCCCGGGCTGGTCGACAAACCGGCCCTGGTATTCGCTTTCCCGGCTGGTGCCCTCATCGTCATGGGATTTCTGCAGGCATTCTTCCGCTGGCTCGGAGAGGTGACGAATAAATGACATATATCGGAATTATTATTACCTATGTTTTCGTCAGCAATCTGGTGCTTTCGCAGTTCCTGGGGCTCTGCCCCTTCATCGGTGTATCCAAGAATACCGAGAGTGCTATGGGAATGGGATTCGCGGTCACTTTCGTCATGAGCCTTGCCACCCTGATCACCTGGGCCCTGCAGCATTTCATCCTGGTGCCCCTTAACATCGTCTTTCTGCAGACCGTGACTTTTATCCTGGTGATCGCCTCCCTGGTTCAGCTTGTTGAGATGGTGGTACGAAAATACTCACCGCCCCTCTATCAGGCCCTGGGTATCTACCTGCCGCTCATCACAACCAACTGCGGTGTTCTGGGAATCGCGCTCATCAGCGTGAACAAGAGCTACGGTCCCATGGAAAGCTTCCTCGCCGGACTTTCCGCGGGCATCGGCTTCCTCATTGCCTTGCTGTTCATGTCCGGGATACGGGAACGCCTGGATACCGAAAAGGTGCCGAAGCATCTCAAGGGGGCGCCGATTGCTTTCATCTCCGGCGGTCTCATGGCCCTGGCATTCATGGCCTTCGACAGAGCTCTTCTGACGAATCTTATCGGAGGCTGAAGAATAGACATGGATAATATTCTGAGAATACTCGCTGCATTCCTGTCTACCTCAGCCTTTGCCGCCCTGCTGGGGTTGGGACTGGCCGCTGCCTCCAGAAAGCTGAAGGTAGAGAAGGACGAGAAGGTTGAAGCCATCAATGGGGTCCTTCCCGGTTTGAATTGCGGTGCCTGCGGTTACGCCGGTTGTGAATCATATGCCGAGGCCCTGGCTTCCGAGGCGGATACCGATATTGGAAAGTGCAGTCCCGGTGGAGCTGAGACCCTGACCGGCCTGGGTGATATCCTGGGACTTGCTGTTGACGATTCGGCTGTCCGGATGGTAGCTCGGCTGGCATGCCTTGGAAACGACGAGGTAGCCGTAAAGGAATTCCGGTACGAGGGATATGCCGACTGTGAATCGGCCTGGATGCAATTCGACGGTGACAAGGGCTGTAAATACGGTTGTCTGGGACTCGGATCCTGTGTCAAATCCTGTCCTGTGGATGCGATCGATTACACCGGCGACGGGCTTGTAATCGTGGATCCCGATAAATGTATCGCTTGTGAAATTTGCGTCGCCGTCTGTCCCACCGGCGTGATGAAGATGATACCTGCGGATGCCGACTGGTTCGTCGCCTGCAATTCGAAGGATAAGGCCAAGGTGACCAAAAGCCTCTGCAGCGCCGGTTGTATCGGCTGCCGTATTTGTGAGCGAAAATTTCCTGATGCCGGATTTGTTGTTACGGACAATCTCTCAATATTGGGGTACACTGGTAATACCGGGGAAGGGCGGGATGCAGCGGCAGCCGCCT
>DAOVYP010000496.1 GCA_030635565.1 Spirochaeta sp.
GGCTTTGTTTTCCATCAACAGCGGGGCAATATATGTATCCGCTCCGGTACGAGTAGCCTGCTTGATGTATTCAATACCGCTATCGGAGATGATCCGGATGAAATTATCCCGGCTATCCAGGACTTCCACCCGATAACCTCGATCCAGGGCTTCTCTGATTACGAGCTGAGTGGACAACTCCAGGTTTTCATACCCGGGCGTAAGATAATTCATGTAACTTCAGTCCGAATCCGGTCCAGTTCGTTCCAATATCCCGGAACCTTCTGTCCAGAATCGCCGACGGTAGTGTTTCGGGCTGTTGTAATCGTCTGAGCTGCCTGTCCAGCATATCGGTGTACATCCCCGTATCAAGCTCCTCATCAAGCATTCCGGCCAACGGTCTGAGATCAACCAGTAAATCTCTCGCTTTACCCATCAATCGGAAGACTCCATCATCTCCATACCCTGTCAACACCTCGATCGGCATATCCGCCACCCATCTGGCGTCCGACAGGGAACGGCTCAATTCCTCCATGGCCGGAGGAGTATCCTCGGTTGTAAGACCGTTGAGGAACAGTAGATGAATAAGATTCAAGCTGTCCAACCCTATTCCCCCCGGGACGAAAGGATCCTTGTCCAGGAACCTCAACTCAAGGTACCCGGGTCCCAGTCTCTTCAAAGCCTGGATTTGAGATTCATGCCTCCTGACGGCACTGCGCAGTCGGATAGGGGCGTAGAATTCCTTCTCAGATTGAAAAACACTTTTCGAAAGCTGTATGAGCCTGCCGTCCTCTACGAGTCCCATTCTCCGATGTTCCGGAGATTCCCTCCGAATACCACGTTCCATCCCTTCGACATAGGCTGAAACTGAGGATAGATCGATGTATGAACTGAATATTACACCCCCGTATCCACCATTGCCGTTCCTTACGGAAATTACCGGGGGGCGAAGGGCCGTCATATCTGTGACGAGCCCTCCGGCGATGGGTGAATTCCCTGTGAGGAGAATCAGGACATCCATGTCCCGATAAAATCGTCCGGCCGAATTCAGGTAGAGCCTCTCGATTTGCTCCCACTCACCCGGGGTTTCGGTAACCAGATGACGGAGAAGGCCTTCCCCCATGGAGATGTTGACATGAATACCGCAGATCAGCTGTCGCTTCTTACCATACCTTGCGGCCAATCCCTTTCGATACAGGTGCTTCCTCCTGCCGCTTTCAGATTCTCCGAAACGGGCAATAGCGATGTCTCCGTCTTCCGGGAGATTTGGCGGCATGCTTAAGGGCCAGAGCCTCTCAGGCGCCACAATTCCATCGGCCTCGGCAGTGAGAGAAGCCAATCTGCGTAATGGTGCGGCCGTGCCGGAATAGGCCTCCGTAACAATCTCCAACTGACTCTCAGCAAAATCCTTCGTAAAATGGCTATCCGCCGCATCGAAAGGGTGGTGAGTTGATGAAAGGGTGCCTTCATCCGTAACCCGAAGAGATTCGGATTCGATGCCGATTCTGACATCGTTGAGATGGCCCGATAGCTCTTCCTGCTTCATTCGGGAATTCATAAATCCTATTCTTCTCCTATAATCCTATTCTTCTATAACTATCGAACTTATATCGTAAAAAAATACATGGTATCACTCTCCGAGGTAGCTTCGGATCTCCTCCAGGGCGTCCCGGTCTACTTTACATTCCACAGCCTGACCGTTACGGACGCAATGGATAAGACCGGCGTTTTCCAGTTCCTTAAAATGGTGAGAAATCGTCGACCGGCTGATATTCATCTCATCACTGGCTTTGGTAAACGCCTTTCGGACGCCGTCACAACATGTGTCGACATCTTCCCACTCCAGGAGCAACTCGATCAGGCGAAGCCTCTGCTCGCATGCCAGGGCTTTGAATTTCTTCACCAGGGAGGCGTGTTTCATAGTTCGATAATAATAGAACTTACTTCATGAGTCAACAAAAACCTGGATATCGAACGATGGGTCTTGCCGGAGACTGAGGAATGGAAATAGAAAGATAAAATGACCTGAATCCCAATTGCTGAAGCCGTCAGCCCTCCCGCCGACATCAAAACAGAATCAACGTTTTTAATTGGGATTCATTGTAAACTGCCGGAGCTTCTGCGTCACCAGTTAATTCAACAATTTTATCCAGTCGGCTGAATTACCAGTTCAGAGTCTCAGCCAACAGCTTTTTACCTGATCGTGGAATGAGAAATCAGCTTCATGAAAGACAGGGCCTGATAAGGTAAATTAATGAGAAGGGGGAAAGAGACACCGGCTGGGATGGAAAAA
>DAOVYP010000403.1 GCA_030635565.1 Spirochaeta sp.
CCGGTACCGGTGGCAATGAAAAGGAAAGGGCGCGAGAGGTCACCTTCTTCAATCCTGAAAAATCCGAAAGGACCTTCAACATCCACCGGATCACCTTTCTCCAGACGCCGCAGCCGGGGAGAAACACTACCTTGAGCAACTACCTTCACGAGAATCTCAAGATAATCTTCGGAAGGTGACGAGTAAACGGTATATTCCCGTCGATCGATCCCCGGCAGAGGCCCGACATGAATGTACTGTCCGGGTTCGAATTCCATATTGCAGCCCTCGAAGCGCAGGATGTAGGCTCCCGCCTCCAATTCCCGAACCCCGAGTACTGTATGTTTCCTGGAGTCATTAACCATATCGCTTCCTGAAAGTGCCATACATTACCCCGTTGCAGGGGTTTTCGGCAAGGTAAATAAAGTGTCCCCCGCCTATGAAGCATTTGCCAAAGCGGCTCTGGTTGGTCTAATCTCATATCCATGGCAGGAATCCTGAGAAAGCCCCACTGGCTCAAAATCAAGCTCGATACGACAACGGACACCGCGGCGGTTCGAAGAGACCTCCGGGAGAAAGGCCTGAATACAGTCTGTGAAGAGGCCCGCTGCCCGAATCTCCATGAATGCTGGAGTCATTACCGTACCGCCACATTCATGATTCTGGGAGATACATGCACACGAAGATGCCGGTTCTGTGCGGTGAAAACCGGTAAACCCGATGCTCCCGATGAACTTGAACCCGGCAGGGTGGCCGCATCGGTTGAGAAACTGGGCATCAGGCATGCGGTAATCACGATGGTGGACCGGGACGATCTGGCCGACGGAGGCGCGAAATACCTGGCAGCCACCGGACGGGCCATTAAGGCAGGAAATCCTGAAATCACCGTCGAATACCTCTCATCGGACATGATGGGCATGAGGGACAGCATCGCCGAGCTGGTTGATTCCGGACCGGAAATCCTGGGACATAATGTGGAAACTATCCGGCGCCTCAATCCGGTTATCCGGTCCAGGAGCGACTATGATCGTTCTCTGGGTTTCCTCGAAACGGCCAGGACGCTGAACGGAACTCTTCTGCTGAAGAGCAGCATCATGCTCGGCCTCGGGGAAGAGAAGGCCGAGGTATTGGAGACCCTGTCGGACCTGCGGGATGCAGGATGCAATCTGGTGAATATCGGCCAATATCTTCAGCCGACCCGGCAGCATATACCGGTAAAGCGCTATTGGAGACCTGATGAATTCGTCGAGCTGATGAAAGAGGCCCGGGCCATGGGTTTCGATCATGTCGAGGCCGGTCCTCTGGTACGTTCCAGCTATCATGCGGGCAGCCAGTTGAAGGAATTGCTGGAACGCCGCAGGAATAACAATGCCTGATAATTCGTCTCTCGGTGTCCGCTCTGAAATCGAACCGCTGAAAAAAGTGCTGCTCCATCGACCCGGAAGGGAAATGGAAACTCTCACTCCGGAAGTGCTGGAAAACCTCCTCTTCGAAGATATCCCCTGGCTGAAGAAGCTTCAGGAAGAGCACGACGGATTTGCCGATGCCCTGCGGGGAATCGGATGCGAAGTGTTCTACTATGCCGAACTCCTGAAAGAGGTGCTCAGCGACGCCGATGTTACCGCCGAAGCCGCTGATCATATGGTTTCAACCGGACGTATACCCCAATCCCGGCTTCGGAATGAAATCAGGGAACGGCTTGAGTCCATGGAGGCCGGGGAACTGGCCGATGTGATGATCGGAGGCTTGAGGAAGGACGCCGTTCCCCACAGTGATGATGAAAAACGTCTTTCCTGGTGGATTCAGGAGGACTTTCCCTTCTACATCAACCCTCTGCCTAACCTGTATTTCACGAGGGATCCGGGAGCAATGATCGGTAATGGGCTGGCAGTGAGCGCCATGCAGACCCGTGCCAGGAGCCGGGAGTCTTTCCTTCTGGACCTGATCCGCCGGCATCACCCGATGTTCTCATCCATTCATCGGAAGCTGTGGTATTCACCTGATATGGGCGACAGCCTGGAAGGCGGTGATGTATTGGTGCTTTCCGACACCGCTGTCGCCGTCGGTGCCAGCGTCAGAACGGGAAGCGATGCCATCGAAACCCTGGCCCGCAACCTTTTTGATGGTGATTCCGGTATCATGGAGGTTCTGGTTGTCAGGATTCCCGCAGCCCGGGCCTACATGCATCTGGATACGGTATTTACCATGGTCGACCGGGATAGTTTCACCCTTTTTCCCGGTGTGGCGGACGCCATACGGGTATTCAGGCTCACTCCATCCGTTGGGGCTGCAATACATATCAGTGAAGCGGAGAGCCTGGAGAAAGGGTTGGCTGAGATTCTCAAGTTACCAGCCGTCCGAATACTCATGAGCGGAGGAAAAGACCGGGGTACCGCGGCAAGAGAGCAGTGGAACGACAGTGCCAATACCCTGGCCGTCAGCCCCGGGACCGTGATTACCTACAACCGTAATACAGCATCCAATGAGGCCCTTGAGAAAGCCGGAATAAATGTCCTGGAAATTGAGGGATCGGAACTGGTCAGGGGCCGCGGAGGTCCCCGCTGCATGAGCATGCCTCTGCAACGGGAAGAGTCATGATCCTGTCAGCTGATTAACCCGGAAATCTCACGAGAGAAATGAGCAGGAACTCTTTCCTTCTCTCGTTCGGCAATGCCCAAGCAGGGAGTTTGTGCACTGCTCTCTCTCGTTTGGAAATCGGTGCAAAGCCAAGGGGCCTGGTCGGCCGCTTTGCGCCCTGCTCGGCCATGCAACCGATAGCAAGACGTAGCTGTATCACCGACGCAGTCGAGAGCAGTAGCCGCATTGGTGCGGATATTGCCGAGACAAGGAGAGGGGCACCGAAGGTATCAGGTATACTGCAAGTCGCTGCTGACGCATGCTCGCAGCGTTCCTCGCTGCGCTGCGGTACGCCGCTGTATGGAATTGCACCGATTTCTCCGCCCGAAGGGCCAGCCAGGATGCAGGGCCGAGCAGTTGGCGCAGCCAACGACCAGGCAATTCGCAATGAAGTTCCATTTTGAC
>DAOVYP010000199.1 GCA_030635565.1 Spirochaeta sp.
GACTGCCTTTTTCGGAATGTTCCAGGAGTTCCAGACGTTGTTTGAGTAAGGAGTTCTCCGGCCGTGATTCGGGGATATCATTCAAAGCGGTGCTCAGGCTGTCCCGGTAATGCTCCTGGTAACCCAGCTTCCTGATAATATCCGTATAAGCCAGCCATGCGTCCGGGTCGAATTTATTAATCAGTCTGGCACGCCTGTACTCATTGTAAGCCCGTTCAAAATAGAAATTCTCCTCATAGACTTCTCCTTTTTTCAAATGCCAGTCCGCGGCCTCTTTTCGCTGGACTTCAAAATCTCCCGACGTGAGCATCAGATATTCTTCCCTGAACATCCTGGCAATCTCATCTTCGCTCCGAATTTTCAGCAGGCGGCCAAGAACATTCTGAGCCTGCAGCTCATTACCCAGATCCCGGTATGCCCTGGCCAGCAGGTATAAAACTTCGGGAGCCATCAGGTCCGGAAGAGAATTGAGGGATTCGAGGGCGGAAGCCGGATCACCCTTACGGAGTGAAAGTTCCGCATCAAGCAGACCAATCCGGGGATATCGCTTGTCTTCCGGACCATTCAGCATGGATTTCGCCCTGTCGAGATGATCCATGGCGGCAATCCATTCGTCATAGAGTGCGTAATGCTCCGCCGCTTGAATCCTGACTGCAAGGTTATCCGGAAAGAGCCTGAGAACCTCCTGCAGTGCCGCATTGGCCGGAGCTTTCTCGCGAGCTTCATCATGGAGAAGAACCAGTTGCAGCAGTACTCTTCTATCGCCCGGAGAATAGCGCAGACTTATCTCATATGCGCCATCGGCGAGTTCTCTCTGTCCAATGATGGCATAAATCTCAGCAAGTCCCCTGTTGGCATCCGCGTCATGGGGTCTGGTGGTGAGTAACCGTTTATATATAACCACAGCATCGTCATAGCGGCCCATCGCCGTTATAATCCGGGCTTCAAGCAATACCAGATCCCGTCGATCAGAGGCAAAAGGACGCGCTTCATCAAGCTCCCGCGCCGCCTCTTCATATTCGGTTAAAAGAAACAGTGCCTCCGCCATCCCCAGCCGGGCGTCGGCATAGGCCGGGTTGATCCTCAATGCCGACCGGAATGAATCGATAGCGTGATAGGGATCATCCTCAGACAATGCAGTTCGACCCTCTTGATAGAAGCTCCTGGCATCACCTGGACTTTGTGAAAAAGAAACTGATGATATGAGAATAAAGAGTAAGAGTATAACAGTAACCCTGATAATAGTTTTCGGAGAGTGATTCATTATGAGATGTTCTCCCAGGATATTTTCACCTGCCTGATTTTATGCCCGTCAACGGACTGTATCACGAAAACGAGGTTGTTCCATGTAATCTTTTCGTATCTACCGGGTACCTTTCCGAAAAGATCAAAAACAAATCCACCCAGGGTATCAAAATCATCAGCGGGAATGTCACTGCCCAGTTCTTCATTCAAGTCTTCGAGATTCATTCTTGCATCGCAGATCCATTCATTGTCCCCTGCGGAGATGATATCCTCTTCTTCATTGTCGAACTCATCCTGAATATCTCCGACAATCTCCTCGAGGATATCTTCCATGGATATAATACCTGAGACTCCGCCGTATTCATCGACTGCGACAGCGATGTGTACATGCCGTTGTTTCATTTCTTTGAGCAGGGAATCGAGTTTCATGCTCTCAGGTACAAAATAAGCGGGCCGGAGTACATCCGGGATCGGAACAGTCTCACCTTTTGTTAAAAATCGGAGAAGGTCTTTTACGTAAAGTATTCCAACGACGTTGTCGATTGTTTCACGGTATACGGGAAATCTGGAGTGACCGGAATCCATCAGTTTTGCCATCGACTCTTCAATTTCGGCATCTTCCGAAATGAAATCGGTATCAATACGGGGAATCATCACTTCCT
Organism: Spirochaeta sp.; assembly: GCA_030635565.1. Classification (GTDB taxonomy): domain Bacteria; phylum Spirochaetota; class Spirochaetia; order DSM-2461; family DSM-2461; genus UBA2779. The sequence continues at coordinate 1,908 of DAOVYP010000199.1, forward strand.
TCACCGGGGTTCCCGACAATTCGACAATCCCCCGAACCATCCCCTTACCGTCTTCATCCAGACTTTCGAGATCTTCGGATTCTATGGACTTGTCGTCTTTCTTCGGCTTCGTTGTCTGAAATAATTTCTTAAAAATGACCATCACTAAATGTCTTTCAATATGCTCCCGGTTTCGGCCAGAAGCTCCTCCTGCAATTTCAGCATTCCTTTGCCGTAATCATCACCCGGATGATCCTGTCCACTGAGATGCAGAATGCCATGGATTATGACACGCCGCAGTTCTTCATCATATGAATTATTCCACTCTCCGGCATTTCTCGCCACAGTTTCAAGAGATATGATGACATCTCCTGCCTCCTTTGGCATACCCGGCATAGATGGAATCGTTTCGCCCTCATCCTGGACGAATGATAACACGTCGGTAGCTTTGTCGATATTTCTCCATCGACGATTGAATTTTCTGATCCCGTCGTCATCGGTTACAACAAGACCCATCTGCCAGTGATCCGCACCGATTTTGTCCAGAATAATCTGTGTGAATGCTTCCATAAAATGAGTTTCCGGAGGTGGATTGTCTATTTCCGATATAAGTTCAATATGGTTCATTTCGTATTCTCATTCTCATTCTCTTTCGGATACTCGATTCTTGTATGGAAATGTCCCGTTAGTACATGGACGAATGTATTTTTTATTGTTTCCAGATCTCTGAGAGTAAGGTCACATTCATTGAGCTCACCAATGCGAAAGCGGTCCATAATGAGGTCCCAGATATATTTCTCGAGTTTTGCGGCAGTTGGTTTTTTCAATGTCCGGGTGGCGGCCTCGGCATTATCCGCCAGCATAACAACAGCGGCTTCACGGCTCATGGGTTTAGGGCCGCCATAGGAGTAGTCACCCGGACTGGCAGCAACACCGCCCTTCTCTTTCAATGCCCTGTCGTAGAAATATCTGATGACACTGGTACCGTGATGTTGTTCAATTACCGCCAGCACCTCGTCAGGCAGCCGAAGTTCCCGGCCTTTCTCCATTCCGATTTTCACGTGGGACTTGATGACCGCTACAGATAAGGTTGCTTTCAGTTCGTCATGTTTGTTCTCACCCTTCTGGTTCTCGACGAAGAAATGAGCCTGATCCACTTTACCGATATCATGGTAGTAGGCACCGACTCTCGCCAGCAATCCGTCGGCACCAATGGCATCACAGGCCGCTTCGGCAAGATGGGCGACATTCTGGGAATGGATGTAGGTTCCGGGAGCCTGTAGCCTCATCCTTTTGAGAATAGGAACATTCTGATCCGAGAGCTCTATGAGGCGGAATGTTGTTGCCGTGTTCAGAACATGCTCCAGCAGGGGAAGGAACGCAAGACTCAAAATTCCGGTAATCATTCCGTTGGCAGCGGCCCAGGCTGACATGATAAAAATGGAATTTAAAGGCTTCCTCACAAGTAAACCGATCAGCATGGTAGTAACTGCCATGATAATAGCCAACCTCGGACCGGCTCTGAGAAGGCCCATTCGGGATTCTCTCCTATGAACCGACAAGGTTCCCCCAATGCCGGCCGACATTGTAATCAGAAAATCATGGCTGCTGCCGGATGTCAGAAAATATATAAGTAATGCCATCAGAACCGATGAAAGCACGGCCAGACGACGATCCTGTAAAAGTTGAGCCAAAAGGAGAGTGAACAGAGCAGTAGGCATGACAACCGAGACACTCAGGACATCCTGAAACCTGATGAATACGGTCAGCAGTGCGGCAACAAGGAGGTAAGTGCCTCCCAATGTGATGTATAGCCAGATGGTTTTGGGATTGCGGATTTTAATACCGAAGTTCCTTGCCGAAACAAGACCCAGGGCAAAAATGAAGGCCATATAAATGAGCGGATCCAGGAAATTGTGATATCCGACATTCCTTTTATCCCTGAGAGCTTCGATAATCCTGGCCTGTTGTGCTGTGACAACACTGCCTGCGGATAATAATCTCGTTCCGGCGGATACGGATATTGTTATCGGTTCGGTTGCCGCTTCAGCCTCATCCCTGTTTTTCTCCGACAGCACCGCATTGAGATATCCGTTGGGTTCGGCAAAATATACAACAAGAGCCGTAACGAACTCGGCATCATCCGGAAACAACATGGCCAGTTCATCCATGGACCGTATTCTTTCCGGAAGATTCTTCGGCAGCGTCACAGCATCCCGGATCAGGGTGACACGTCTTTCAGGCAGAGCTTCGGTATAAACCACCTCAATAACCCCGGAAGCCGATCCGCCATCCTGGGAATCGAGCCTGAATATACCTCCGTACTGCAGGGATTGAAGAACATTTCCCGTTATCAGAAGGAGTTTGTTCAATTCATCAATGCTTCGAGAAGATTCCTGGTCTGTAAGATTTGCAGCTCCCGGAAACTCGGCTCTGAGTGCTGCAGGTGCTTCAACTGAAGAACGGTTGGCCATTGCCGATCCAAGAAAAGAGGTGAACCTGTTAAATCGTTCAAGAACCGAATCTGTGATTTCACTCCTGACGTTGTACACGGGTGAAACCAGGCTCCGGTTCAGGTTCACAACCTTGGCCGTGGCTTCCATGTCGACGAAACTGAAATCATACTCAAGGAAAAAGTCATCAGAAACCAGATCTCCTTCCTTGTACTTCAGGGCTTTATCCCGGGATATAATCAGTCTCGTCTGGTCCACCCCTATCAGAAGAAGGGAGGCAATAATCCAGCCCGCCAGAATGTAAATCCATTCGCGCCTGGCCAGGGGAGCCTTCGAGTCCCTATCGTCTTGACGGAGACTAATGGTGGCTTTGGTAGGCATCAATAATCTTCTTTACCAGAGGATGTCTTACAACATCGGCGGATGTGAATTCGACAATAGCAATATCATCAACATTCTGCAGAACACGAATGGCATCGGCCAGCCCCGATCTTCCGGGAGATGAGAGATCAACTTGTGTCAGGTCGCCTGTGACAACGGCCCGTGAACCTTCTCCCAGGCGAGTAAGAAACATCATCATCTGTTCAATTGTCGTATTCTGAGCTTCGTCCAGTACAATATAGCAGTTTTTCAGGCTTCGTCCCCTCATATACGCTAGGGGCGCTACTTCCAGCTGACCATTGTTCCTGAGCCTTTCCAGCAGATCTGTATCGACAAGGTCCTCCATGGCGTCGTACAGAGGCCTGAGATAGGGTGCGAGTTTCTGAGTCAGGTCTC
>DAOVYP010000441.1 GCA_030635565.1 Spirochaeta sp.
AGGAGGATAACCGTGATGGTGAATCCCCCCAGGAGAGTCCCGATGGCTGCACCGGCAATCCCCATGGCCGGCAGACCGAACTTTCCGAAGATGAGAATCCAGTTGGCTGGAATATTCACCAGCATCCCGACGATATTGGCCAGCATCACAACGCGAGTTCGCCCGAGGCCGATGAAAAAACCGGCCAATGCATGACGAACCAGTCCGAAGATGGATCCGTAAATCAGGATGCGGAGATAGGTCATCTCCAAGTCTATCTGTTCCGGGAGATGCCCGAGGCTTTCGAATAGCATCTTCACCAGAGGTATCACAAGAATAAGCAGGGGCCAGCCGATGAAGGCCAGCCGTATCGACTGGGCCGTGGCCCGGGCACAGGACCGTTTATCACCGGCACCGTCATGCTGAGCCACCACGGCATTGACATAGCCGATGATACCGATGAACAGAGACATAACGTTGAATGCGGTAAGACCGCCGCTCATGGAACCGGCGATGTAGAGTTTGCCCAATCGGGAGAGGAAAAGACGATCAACGAAAAGATTAATCGTTTCCGATGCCTGGCTCAGTACCATCGGGAAGGCGATTCCTGTGATATCCCTGAGGCGGGGCTGTCCTTGTGCCGCGTTTTTGTTAATCATCGATTTGGCGACTATAACTCTTTTGATGATTGGTGGAAAGTCGGCCTTCTGAGGCGAAATTGTATGTTTCAATTTCGAGTTTCCCATTGAACGAGAGGAATTATAAGGTAGTTTCATAACCGGATAACGGTTGCCTTGCGGCACTGACCCTGCCGTGAGAAAATAAATCTGGAGGCTTTCATGTCGGTAACTCTCACCTGGCTCGGGCATGCCAGTTTCAAGATAGAAGGTTCATTGGTTGTTTACATCGATCCCTGGAAAATCGGGAAGGAAAGGAAAGATGGAAATCTCATCCTGGTGAGTCATACCCATCAGGATCACTGGTCGACAAATGATATCGAGAAAGTGCGAAGTGAGGATTCCCTTCTCATTGGTGCCGGTGATGTCATCAAAGCCGCCGGCGAGGGTGATGTTCTGGCCCCCGGCGGAATCATCGAGTTCGGAGATATCAGAATCACCGGTACGCCGGCCTACAACCTTCGAAAACCCTTCCATCCCCGGAAGAAGCAGTGGCTTGGTTTCGTAATCGATATAGACGGTGTCAGGATTTATTATGCCGGGGACACCGACCGTATCCCTGAGATGACGGATCTGGAAGACATCGACCTGGCCCTGCTGCCCGCCGGTGGTAAATTCACGATGAATGCATCCAAGGCTGCAGCGGCCGCCGGAGATATCGGCGCGGTACAATCCATGCCCTATCATTGGGGTACCATCATCGGTCGTGAATCGGATGCCAGGCAGTTCGCCGACCTTGCCGGCGACGACGCTGTCGTGCTGAATCCCGGAGAGTCGCTGATTATCGACGGTTCCGGGGGTGCTGCCTGAAAATGAACAGGAACTGGTCTTTCACGGAAAACGATGAACGTATGGCTTCTGAGTTGAGCGGGATAATACCTTCTGAAGTTTTTGATGCACATGCCCATATCTACCGTAAGGAAGACTTGAACATATCCGGGGAAAGCTTCTGGAACGAAGGTCCGGAGACAGTCGATATTGCTGTCTGGGAAAGGGAGATGAAGAATTTTTTTCCTGGATAAGATATCAAAGGTGGACTTTTTCTTTCTACACCGGCACCGGACTGTGATATAAAAAAAATGAATGCTTTCCTTATAGAGGAATTGACAACTCACCCTGACTCCCGGGGACCCCCTTCAGTTTTCCATGGGTTCTGATCCGGATGAATACGCTGATCTTGCAAAAACCAGGGGTATAGCAGGTTTCAAACCCTATCATTTTTCCAGTAAGTGTCTGCCGTCAGCTGATTCGGGTATTTCTGAATTCCTTCCGGAGTGGGTCTGGGAACTCGCCGATAAGGAGAAACATGTAATAACTCTGCATCTTGTCAGAAAAAAAGCTCTTTCCGATCCCGAAAACCAGAGGCAGAATAAATCAATGTGTCAAAAATATTCGGAGGCCCGGCTGGTTCTTGCTCATGCGGGACGGGGTTCACGTGTGCCCGGCATGACATATTTGCTGACCTTCTGAGATGTTATCCGGAAGTAAAACGTTCACCGTTACCGGACGGAAGAACAAAACCAACAGGACAAGGGCATCGTCCGAAATGGCGGGTCTGGAGGAAGTATGAGGTAGATCCCATGTACGTAGCGAACAGCGAACCGGCTACATGGCGCTATGGAAAGAGGCTGAGCAGACGTGATAGAGCAAAGCCTGATATCCGGAACCAATTTCAATAGCGTGAAGCTGGACGGGATATGGAGAGGCAATATGTCTTACCCGGGGAAGCCCTCCTTCTATGATAGAGATGAGTTGCCAGAACCATCATAAAACAGCAATCGAACAGGAGATCCCAAAGCGAGAACTGGAGAAGAGGGTGGCAGATTCATAGGTAATACTGATGATGCGGAGCCGTTGAAAACTGGTAACAGGTTGGAGGAGAAAACTTCGCGGACCGGAATGATCCGGATATCTGAAGTTGTTAACCAGATATGGAAAGCTATGAACGAAAGGTATTAAGTAACAACGCGGCCGAGTTGGAAAATATTATGAGGAGAAGAGAATCAGAAAACCGAATGGGGATACCCGAGAGACAATAAAACACCGAGAAAAGAGTCTTTTCAAGGTCATCAGGATATCC
>DAOVYP010000339.1 GCA_030635565.1 Spirochaeta sp.
ATCAAAGGGACAGACGCTTTGGCGGCCGTCAAAAAAGATGGCCCCGCATTCAGGACATCGGGCAAAGGTGCCATTGTGCTCGAAAACCAGCCGCTCAATCCCGTCATGCCGGATCCAGATCATCGCGTAGGTTCCGAACTCCTCATCAATACCGCCGAGGAAACCGTCTGTCTTGACGAATACATCCTGTTCGGTACCGTCGGTAAGTGTGAGCCTGGCCGGGGTGAATGAGGGTATGGGTGGTTCCCTTAATCCGAACCAGCCGGAAAATCGTTCACTTGTATCGGATACCAGTACGTTCACCTTCCGCTCTTCTTCACCGATGATAAGCTCGCCTTCCCGCGGAAAATCCGAAACTGTTCCCCCGTGGGGGCCGGTAAATTCAATTTCGAGAATTTTGCTGAACGGGAGAGGATAGGTGATGGCGCCGGTATCGCCGATTCTGCGGACCCAGAAGAAGTATTTCATCTGCTCACCGGGGTTCGATCCGGGAACATCACCGAAGTATCCATTATTACCCGGCCAGGGCGGCGCCTCGCCTTCGAAGGATGCCGCATCGAAGATGGTGAAGCTCTTCCCGTCCGAATGATGGACGGTGACAGCGTAGAAGTCGTTATAGAGAAGGCCGTCGGCAAATTCGATTCCCTGGGAAAAGGCGGGAATGCCGGAGACCGCACCGAGAATGATGGACAGGATGAGAATGGTTCTATAGCTCAGCGCGCCAGAGGTCAATCCAATACCTCCTTGATAACGAACAGCACCGTCGACTCGGCGATATCCGCCTCTTTCAGCTTCAGAATAACACGCCCGCCCGGGATTACGTCTTTTTTCAACGCCACCCGGGTTTCCAGGGCGATTTCGGGAATGAGGAAATAGCCCTGACGCTCACGGCGGTCGACAAGGAAGGCTTCTCCACTCCAGTCGGGACGGCGCTTGAGCCACTGCAGCTTCCAGAAAAGATTGGATCGTCGCTCTGATTGAATGAGGGAACCGATACGGGATTCGAAGGCGGCCAGCCCGGTCAGTACCGACTCTTCATCTTCAATCTCCCGCCCCAGAATGAATGAGCGTATCTGCCGGGAAGCGATGAGGTCGGGATATCGCCTCAAGGGGCTGGTGACCCTGGTGTAGGCCTCCAGACCCAGACCGGCATGAGGCGAGCATTCAAGGGTGGTTCGACTCCGTTTCATCCCCCGACGGCGATTGAACTGGACGACATAATCGTGCTTCTCAGGCAGGTCTGCGGCATCATCAACCGCATCAGCAACCACATCGTCCGACCGTTCCTGAACGGCGAAGGGAATAGGAATGTTTTTATCCCGGCACCAGAGTGCGGCATGGGATCCGGCCATGAGCATGGCCTCGGTTATCATTTCCCGGCTGGCCAGTTCGGGCAGCGGAGTGATATGGATTTCCCTCTCCCCGTCAACATGGATTTTCACTTCAGGCAGGCTGATGGAAACCGCTCCCGCTGTTTTCCGACGGGATCGGAAGGAATCAGTGATTTTCTTCATGCCGGCGAAGGGCTCTTCGTCCATGCGTTTATCGGCCTGCTTATAAGTGAGCCGGGTGACACGGACCTTCGTCAGGTGAATGGAAAAGTCATTGAGCTCCCCGTCTTCACCGATTTCGAATGCGTAGGAAAGTGCGGGAGAGGTTTCATGGAGTCCAAGGCCCAGTTCTGCAGCGGCCTCGGGAGGCAGCATGGGCACGGTACGTTCCGGCAGGTACAGACTGCTGGCCCTCTCCCGTGCGGCTTCATCCGCATCGGAACCGGCTGGTATCAGTCCGGAGACATCGGCCACATGGACCCAGAATCTCGTCCCGTCCCAGGCCACGGCGTCATCCGGGTCCTGATTACCCTCGTCGTCGATGGCGAAAGCTTCGGTGTCGGTGAGGTCCAGCCTCTCTTCATCGCCGCTTATTTCTCCCAGGGAATAATCGGGAATATCCAGAGGAACATCCAGGCGAAGCGGATGGGGATTCCACTCAGGATCCTTCACACCTTTGGCCATCATCACCCGGTGGGCATTCTCGGGGCTCTGGATTTTACCTATGGCCTTGAGGATGCGGGAACCTTTGCTCCGCCCCAGGGCGTACATTTCCAGGTCTCTCAAATACAGTTCGTCGGCTTCCCGGTCGATATCTCCCTGCCGGAAACGCCTGAGGAAATCTTCCCATCGCTGTTCGGCATCGGCCTTTAACTGATCGGCTTTGATACGAACTGCAACGGTTTCAGCATCAACCACTTCAACGGCATCGGGAGTACCCCGGAACCAGGGCGAACGATTCAGGAGTTTGAATGCCAGCCACGAACTGGATGGCGTATATTCGCCGTATACCAGTTCGGCCAGTTCCTGCAGTGACGGAGTTTCGCCCTGCAACAGTTCCCAGGCTTCCTCGGGTTGTCCTTCGGGGGCCCCTTCCTCCAGCTCGGGGAAGCGGGGAACCGGGCCCGGATGCAGGGGGAATACGTCTTTTTCGCGGACACTGCGGGTTGTTCCCCCGGGAAGCAGTATGTCGAGCTTATCTCCCGCAGAGCTTACCAGCGCCGGTGTCTGCTTATAGAGAACCAGGCTATCCTTCGTCGGTTTCATTATTCTCCCGTATCGTTCTCCAGGCTTCCAGAAATCGGTTGAAGGCCTTTTTCAGTTCTTCCAGTTTATTGTTCATTTCGTCAATACCGGCGGCACCGCTTTTTGCGGCTTGCTCCAGGTTGAGTGCATTCTCTGCCAGATCATCAGCCATCAGATTCAATGCACCGCCCTTGATGGAATGAGCCTCCCGGTGAAGACGTACCATATCCCCTTCTTTCAGGGCCTTTTCGGCTTCATTAAGACGTAATACGGCATCTTCGGCGAAACCGTCGAAAAGTTCCGCAGTCAATTCCGCCTCTCCGCTCAATTCCTCCAGGAAATCATTATACCTGAGGGTTGAGGAAGCCGTCACCGCGGGAGTCGGTGAGATTTTCTCCGGATTTTTATCTTTAACGGCAATGGGTTCGTCGGCACTGGTCCAGTCCACGGCCCTGGCCAGGAGTTCGGCCCGGCGGAGGGGTTTGGTGAGGAAATCATTCATCCCGGCGGACAGACTGCGGGTCCTGTCGTCGGCATAGGCGCTGGCGGTCATACCGATAATCGGAGTCTGTAATCCTGAAGCCCTGAGTGTTCGGGTCGCCTCAAGACCGTCCATCTCCGGCATATGTAAATCCATGAAGATGAGATCCATCGGACCGTTGGCATCAAGGAAATCCAGGGCTTTCCGGCCGTTTCCGGCATGATATACCAGGCACCCGGCCTTCTCCAGGTGATATCGGGCAATTTCCCGGTTGGTCTCATAGTCCTCCACAAGGAGAACACGGATACCGTCGAGCCGGCCCGATCGGGATGGCTCTCCATACCGGTTCGCCGGAACTCCATCCATGGTTTCAGGGGGAAGTTTCAACGGAATGGTGAAAATGAACCTGGACCCCTCGCCGATCCGGCTTTGCACTTTGAGTTCCCCGCCCATCAGAACAACCAGTTCCCGGCAGATTGAGACTCCCAGCCCGGTACCGCCGTATTTGCGG
>DAOVYP010000015.1 GCA_030635565.1 Spirochaeta sp.
AGAACGGCGATCACCTGCGGCGCGGTAGGATCACCGACGTCGATCACATGCAGGTCGCGGGTCGCCTCCGGCGAATCCGTCAGGGCGTAGACGTGATTCCGGTGGAGATCGACATTCCGTATTTGCTCTGCAAATTCCACGGTACTCATCAATTCCGGGTCCGACAGATCGGTGAGGTCGACGAGACTGATCGCTTCGGTATCCCGGCAGAGTAACAGGTGACCTTGCAGGCGCTGGGGCAAACCATGGCCTATCACGCTCTTGAGGTATGGGTTAGAAGGGTCGGCGAGATCGTAGACGAGACTCTCGTCGCCGAAGATCGAGGTGGCGATCACGGCGGCGTCCCAGGATATCGCCGTGCTGTGGAACTCGTGATCGGGATCGTTGATGGTACCTAAAAATGCAGGCGCACTGGGATCGGACAGGTCGATGAGCTGGCCTTCACCAGCAAGCGTCACCCGTCGGTCTGCAGTTATCGGACCGCCCTGGATGAGGAGGGGAATATCCTTTCGATGGATGTGAAGGTGGATGTGGATGGCGGTGCCTATGAGAGTTATACGAAGATCGTTCTTTTAAGGGCGGTGTTCCATTCCCTCGGTGTCTACGATATACCGGCGTTCCGGGTCCGCGGCCGGGGTATTGCCACAAACACCGTGCCATCAGGAGCTTTCCGGGGTTTCGGAGCTCCCCAATCCCTCTTCGGCCTGGAGATGCACATGGAAGAGCTGGCCCGGAAAACCGGTGTCGAGGTGTTGGATCTCAAGAAAAAATACTTTCTGAAGAAAGGCGATTCCACCGTTACCGACGGCACCTTCCGATACGATATCATTCTGGACAAGCTGGTGGCCGAGGCCGAAAAGATGTCCGGTTATTCGGAGAAGCGTGCCAGGTTTGTCAAAGGCGGCGACGTCATGCACGGTATCGGGATGTCCTTTATTCTTCATGGATGCGGTTTTACCGGCGACGGGGAACAGAAAATCATCAAGGGAGAAGTCGCGCTGGAGAAACATGCCGACGGTACGGTGGAAATTCAATGTGCCGCGGTTGATTTCGGCCAGGGTCCCCTGACGACATTCCGGAAGGTAGTGGCTCAGGTGCTTGATCTCGATCCCTACGATGTTATTTTCCGATATCCCGATACCGATCGGGTGCCGGATTCAGGCCCGACGGTGGCCAGCCGGACCATGATGGTTGTGGGCTATCTGATTCAAAAAGCCGCAGAGGATTTGAAATCCATCTGGAAGGATGGCGAGGAGCAGCGGGTGGATCGGAAATACGAGATGCCTCCGGGGATGAACTGGGACCAGGATACCCTGGTGGGAGATTCCTACTCTTCCTACGGCTGGGGTGTGAATGTCTGCGAAGTCGAGGTGGACCCCCTCACCTGGGAAACCAGAGTAACCGGCGCCTGGGCCGTTTTCGATGTGGGTCGTGCCATTGATCAGAAAATCGTTGACGGCCAGATCCAGGGGGGTATGAACCAGGCCCTGGGCTACGGCGCCATTGAAAAGCTGGAGGTTGACGAAAATGGTCTGTTCCGGCAGATCACCATGTCGGATTACATGGTCCCCACCAGCCTGGACTTTCCCCGAACCGGTGCCGCGACGGTGGACAACCCATACCCTTACGGACCCTTCGGGGCCAAGGGCATGGGAGAGATGGTCCATGATGCCGGCCATGCGGCCTTTGCCGCCGCTGTGGAGCAGGCGGTAAACCGGTCCTGTCCGGAGATTCCGCTGGTTCCCGAGACCCTGATGGATATCATGGAGGATGGACGATGAGCGCTCTAGGTACGACAGTCACAGCAATCAGGCTGACCGTCAACGGCCGGCCGCGAGAGGTCAATTTGTCTCACGATATGCGACGCTTACTGGATGTCCTGAGAATCGACCTGGGACTTACCGGGACCAAGGAAGGCTGCGGTGAAGGTGAATGCGGCGCCTGTTCGGTGCTTCTGGACGGTAAGCTGGTGAACAGCTGCCTGGTGCCCGCACTGCAGGCCGACGGTTCGGAGATAATCACACCCGAGGGACTGGCGGAAAGCAAAGCCGGCAAGCTCCTGGCCGAATGTTTTACCGAATGCCACGGTGCCCAGTGCGGTTTCTGCACCCCCGGGATGATGATGGCGTCCGCGGCCCTGCTCAGGCAGAATCCCGATCCCGACGAGCAGGCGATCCGGGAAGGACTGGCCGGGAATCTCTGCCGCTGTACCGGCTACGACATGATTATTGATGCCGTACTCATGGCCGCCGGGAAGGGGAGGGACATATGGTGAATTCTGTGGTAAATCCATTTCGTCCCGCCACCCTGTCTGAGGCCCTGGAGATACGCAGGAAAACCGGCGCCCTGCCTTTTGCCGGCGGAACCGACCTGATGGTGCGCTACCGGGCAAAGAACGGTTTGCCTCCGACGATGGAGGGGCCGCTGATGTTCGTCGACAGCTTGAGCGAACTCCGGACTGTACGATTTTCCGGCGTATCACTGGATATCGGAGCGTCGGTACCCCTGGCTGTGGTTGCCGACGACCCCGGGGAGCGGACGGCTTACGCCGCATCCGGCATCCCGGCGGATGCCGCAGCCCTGGCCGCCATTCCCGAACTGCTTCGGGCCGCCTCTGCGGATCTGGGGGCCCCGGCTCTGAGGCAGCGGGCCACCATGGCCGGAAACGTCGCCAATGCATCTCCCGCCGGAGATACCGTGGCGGCTCTCTACGCCCTGGATGCCGCAGTCGTTTTAACCTCTACGGATGGAGAGCGTATTGTTCCGATTAACAAGTTCATCACGGGTCCGGGAAAAACGATTCTGAAAGCGGATGAACTCATCACGGCGATCCGCATCCCGGGACCCTTGCCGGTCTGGGGTTACTGGCGTAAAGTCGGTACCCGACGGGCCAACGCCCTCACCAAGGTATCGGCGGCGTCATCGGTCCGTGTCGAAGCCGGCCGCATTACCGGATTCGCCCTGGCCTTCGGCGCCGTGGGACCCATCGTGGTCCGGTCGCCCGATGCCGAGGCGTTATTAATCGGAAAATCGGCGGCGGATCTGGAAGGTTCCGGCGCCGCGGAATTGGTCCGGGCGGTCGCCGACGCTGCAGCTCCCGGGATTACCCCCATAGACGACCAGCGTTCCACAGCCAGATACAGGAAAACCGTGGCGCTGAACCTCATCGGCGAGGTGATTTCATCCCTCGCCTCGCATCTTAAGGAGAACAACACATGATCGACCTGACCAGAAACGAAGCCCAAATCGAAAAGAACGCGAAACTCTGCGCTCAACAGGATATTATTCTGCCCACCTTCGCCCAGATGGCCGACCCCTCTCTCGTGCCTGAGAAGATAAAGGAAGAGCTGAAGGGTATCGGCCGGGATGAAGTGCATTCCCGCAACCTCTTCCGGGTCACCTGGGAAAACGAACCGGTGGAATCCGGCGGTGGTTTCACCGGGATCAATTATCTGGAGATTCCTCCGGAAATCACCGGTGTCCCGGCCCGCATCATCGGCCTCTCAGGCAAATATTTCCCCACCGGAGCCCATAAGGTGGGAGCGGCCTACAGCTGCCTGGTCTCCACCCTGGTGACCGGCCAGTTTGATCCCGAGAAGAACAAGGCGGTTTGGCCCTCCACCGGCAACTACTGCCGCGGCGGGGCTTATATCTCCCGGCTCCTGTCTTGTAAGTCCATCGCCATCCTCCCGGAAGAGATGTCCAAAGAACGTTTCGAGTGGCTCAAAAACATGGCCGACGAAACCATCGCCACCCCGGGTTCGGAAAGCAACGTCAAAGAGATATTTGATAAGTGCCATGAGCTGAACGCCGAATACGGAGAAGGGGTTTTCATATTCAATCAGTTCGACCAGATGCCCAACACCCTGTGGCACCATGAAGTCACAGGACCCGCATTCGAAAGGGTATTCAAGGCGGAAGCCGGGGACCGGAGCCGGTTGGCCGGAATCTGTCTCTCATCGGGATCCGGCGGCACCCTGGGTTCGGGAACCTACATCAAGAAGAATTATCCATGTGCCAAGGTGGCGGTGAGCGAAGCTCTCCAATGTCCCACGCTGCTCAACAACGGTTTCGGTGCCCACCGTATTGAAGGAATAGGCGACAAGCATGTTCCCTGGGTTCATAATGTGAAGGACACCGACATGGTGGCGGCCATAGACGACGAACATACCATGAGGCTGCTCCGTCTCTTCAACGAGCCTGTCGGCCGGGACTACCTGGCATCCAGGGGTGTGAAAGACGAAGTGCTGAAACGGCTGGACTGGCTCGGGGTCAGCAGTATCTGCAACATGCTCACCGCCGTGAAGATGGCCAAGTACTATGAGCTCACAGAGGATGATGTGGTGATGACCGTTTTCACCGATTCCGAGGCCATGTACACTTCCCGGCTGGCCGAGCTCACCGCCGAGCGCGGGGCCTATACCCGGGATGATGCTGTCGCCGATTACGAAATGCTCCAACAGCTCGGAATTGACTCCATGCTGGAATTTCGCTACGAGGATAAAAAACGCGTCCACAACCTGAAGTACTACACCTGGGTGGAGCAGCAGGGTAAAACCTACGATGAAATCAATGCCCAGTGGTACGACCGGGATTACTGGGAAAGCGTTTATGCAGCACGGGACGAGCTGGACAGGATGATTGTCGAGTTCAACAATAAGGTGGAATCTTATCGGTGAATTGGGGGAGTACAACATGATCCATATCAAAAACGCATTGGCCGTGATGACCAGCGCCGAAGGAGAACTGCTCCGGGATTGCGATGTTCTCATCAAGGGTACGCAGATAATCGAAGTCGGGAAGAACCTGAAGCCCCCTGCCGGATCGGAGACGGAACTTATCGATGCGGCCGGGATGGTGGTAACCCCCGGACTTGTCAACACCCACCACCACTTCTACCAGACCTTCACCAGGAATCTTCCTGTGGCTCAGGATGCCGAGCTTTTCGACTGGCTTGTTTATCTCTACGACATCTGGAAGCACATGGATGCCGATACCGTCTGGTGGTCCACGGCCCTGGCGACGGCGGAACTGTTGAAGACCGGCTGCACGACTTCGACGGATCATCATTATCTCTACCCTGAGGGTATCGGGGCGGATATCATGGCTCTGCAGTTCGACGCGGCTTCCAGTACCGGAATACGATTCAGCCCTACCCGGGGTTCGATGAGTCGTTCCAAAAAGGACGGCGGTCTGCCCCCGGACTCCACGGTACAGGACGAGGCCACAATCCTTGCCGACTCCGAGAGAGTCATCAGGGAATTCCATGATTCCGATCCATGGGCGATGAGGAAAGTCGTGCTGGCGCCCTGCAGCCCCTTCTCGGTGTCCGAAGCATTGATGAAACAGTCGGCGGCTCTGGCCCGGCAGTACGGCGTACGTATTCACACCCATCTGGCGGAAACCAAAGATGAGAACGATTACTGTGTCGAGATGTACAAGAGACGTCCCCTGAAGTTGATGGAGGACTGTGATTTTGTTGGCGAGGACGTCTGGTTTGCTCATGGTATATTCTTCAATGATGAAGAGCTTGACCTCCTGGCGGCCACCGGGACTCAAGTGGCCCACTGTCCAAGTTCCAACATGCGCCTCGGTTCAGGCATCTGCCGGGTGAGGGAGATGATCGATCAGGGCATCAACGTCGCTATTGGGGTGGACGGTTCGGCTTCCAACGATACTTCCGACATGCTCGGAGAGGTACGGCAGGCCCTGCTACTGCAGCGGGTTGCCAAAGGAGCCAGGGCCCTGAGCGCCGGAGAAGCCTGGAAAATGGCCACCGAGAACGGATCGAAGCTCCTGGGTTTTGAGAAAATCGGGCGGGTTGAAGCCGGATGGGCTGCCGACCTGGCCCTTTTCGATGTGAATGACATTCCTTATGTCGGGTCTTTAAGCGATCCGGCGGCGGCTCTTATCTTTTCGGGTTACGACCACAAGACCGCCTACACCATCGTGAACGGCCGGGTTGTCGTTGAGAACGGACAGCTGCTGGGCATCGAGGAAGAAGAGTTGGTGGTCAGGGCCACCGATGCGGTGAACGGCTTGTACGGGAGGGCCGGAATATGACGAAAATTTACTATCGGCCCGCAGAACTGCGGGAAGCATCGGCACTCAAGGCCGAGAACTCCGAAGCGGTGTATCTGGCCGGCGGAACCCAGGTGAACAGAGCCCCCCTGGACCGTAAGGTTCCGGAAATGGTTATCGACATCAGGGATGTGGTACCCGCCGGAATCGTCAAGGAGGGAACAGATATGGTTATCGGCGCCATGGCGACCCTTCAGGAACTCGCGGACAGTGAAGATGTTCCCGAAGCCTTGAGGAAAGCCGCCGGATTCATACCCACCAGGAGTGTCCGGAACCAGGCCACAGTCGGCGGGAACATCGGAGCCGGCCGTGCGGACTCCTATATCATTCCGGTTCTCATCGCCCTTTCGGCGGAAGCCCGGACGGCGGAAGGGAATATTCAGGTTGAAGATTATATCAGGGACGATCATGACGAGCTCATTCTCGACGTTCATGTCCCGGTTCCCGTGGGCGCCTGCATTGTTGTGAAGGAATCCCGCTCTCATGTGGCCCTGCCGGTAGTGAGCGCTGCTGTATCCCTGACGGTGGATGAAGGTCTGCCGAATTACGGACTTTCCGGTGCCTGCATCGCCGTCGGCTGCGTGGCCGAAAAAACCATCCGCCTCACCGAGGTGGAACAAGCGGTTGTTTCAGGTAATCTCAAAACCCGGGAAGACGTCGAAGCCGCCGTTCGAGACGCCATCAGCCCAATCGCCGATATTCTCGGTTCCGTCGAATATAAAACTCATGTTAACGGTGTCATCATCGCCGATGCCGTTATCCGCTGTCTGGAGGCCCTGACATGAAAATCACATTCACTCTGGATGGAAAATCAAGAAGCGTAGATACAGAACCCGGGTTGAGCGCCGTTAAACTGCTCAAGGGTCTGGGTATCGATTCGGTTCGAAACAGCGACGACGGCCATGGATTTGCCGGATCGGATACAATCCTCCTGGACGGAAAAATTGTCGGCGCCAATCTGCTTATCGCGGCCCAGCTCGACGGCCGGGATGTGAAAACCGTCAATTCCCTCAGGCAGGGACGTACCCTGTCCATCGTTCAACAGGCCCTGGTCGATGCCGGCTGTGTTCAGTCGGGTTACAACACTCCGGCGGCGGCCCTGATGATCGTCGATCTGATTCATCGGATTCCCGCTCCCACCAGGGTTGACGTTCAGGACGCCCTCTCGGGGCTTTTCAATCGTGCTACCGGTTATGAGCAGTTCTTTGAGGCCGTGCGTATCGCCGTGGCGAAAAAACACGGAACCGAGTACGCCATGCCCCCCGCGCCCGCTTTCGGCGGAGACGCCCGATACGTCGGGAAACGGGTCACCAAGGTGGACGCGACTCAATTGGTGGCCGGGGAGAAAGCCTTCGTCGAAGACCGGGTTGAAAATAACGCCTGCATCCTGAAAGTTCTGTGCAGCCCCCATGCCCATGCGAACATCACGAAGATCGATACTGCGGCGGCCGAAGCCCTGGACGGTGTCGTGGCGGTGTTCACCCACGCCAATGTTCCCCGCAAGCCCTACAGCCAGGCCGGCCAGGGTTTTCCCGAGCCTTCTCCCTACGACCGGGTTCTGCTTGATACCAAGGTACGCCATCATGGTGACCGGGTGGCGGCAGTCCTGGCTGAAGACGAAGAGACGGCCATTCGGGCCATGGAACTCATCGATGTGGAATACGAAGTCCTGCCTCATATCATGGACTGGGATGAAGCGAAAGCCGAAGGTGCTACGCTGGTCCATGGCGGCCCCATCGAGTATGTCGACGGCGTACCGGATGATATAGAAGAACTGAATGCCGGTACTGATCCGGAAGAAACTCAGGTAGTGTACCAGTTTCCCATCGGGGGAAATCCCCGGAAGAATATCGCCGCCTATGTGGACGGCGGCATCGGTGATGTGGAGAAAGGCTTCAAGGAAGCCGACGTCATCCTGGATAAAACCTACGAGACGACCCAGATTCAATGCACCCCGCTGGAGATGCACACCACCTATGTGAAGCCCGCGGGCGACCGCATCGTCATCCACGCCTCCACCCAGGTTCCCTACCACCTGCGGCGCATTGTCGCGGGTCAATTGGGAATTCCGGAAAACAGGGTGCGGGTTATCAAGGAACGTGTCGGCGGCGGCTATGGCTCAAAGCAGGACATCCTGCTGGACGAACTGGCCGCCTGGGCCGCATGGACCACTGCACGGCCGGTGTTCCACCAGTACACCCGGAAAGAGGAGTTCATCTCCTGCAGTACCCGTAAACCCATGCGGATCCGTGTGAAACTCGGCGCGAAGAAAGACGGAAAACTCACCGCCATGCAGATGAATGTGGAATCCAATCAGGGAGCCTACGGCGCCCATGCTCTCACCGTCCCCATGAACGGGGTGTCCAAGAGCCTGCCGCTTTTCCTCTGTGAGAACGTCTGGTTCGACGTTACCTCATACTATACAAATATTCCTCCCACCGGAGCTTATCAGGGATATGGTGCCCCCAAAGGGAACTATGCTCTGCAGGTGGCGGTAAAGGAATTGGCCGCCGAATTGGGAATGGATCATATGGACCTGATTGAAAAAAATCGGGTCCGCAAGGGTGTGATGCTGGAAATCCTGCGCTGTCTCGGCGAGGGACGGGAAGGTAAACCGGCCCCGGTTGACAGCTGCGGCCTGGACGAGGCCCTGGAAAAAGGGGGCAAGCTCATCGAATGGGGCAAGAAGGAAGAATCCGCCGATCCGGATGTGAAAATCGGAAAGGGTATGTGCATCCTTCAGCAGGGCTCGGGACTTCCGGGTCTGGACCAGGGAAACTGCACCGTCAAGATGCTGGGAGACGGCACCTTTGTCGTCCTGTCGGGCGGTGCCGACCTGGGTACCGGCCTGGATACCGTATCCGCCAAGATGGTGGCCGAGGTACTCAAAGCCGACATCACAAACGTCACCGTTCAGTCCGGTGACACCGATATGGCTCCCTTCGACACCGGGGCCTACGCTTCCAGCGGCACGTACTTTTCAGGCGGTGCCGCACGTAACGCCGCCGAAAAACTCCGTGAGAAGATTTTGATGGAAGCGGCAGCGGTTCTGGAAACAACCCCTGAAAAATTGGATATTGAATTCCCCGGAGTTATTGTCGGCGGGAAGGAAAAACTGGACTATGCCAGGTTGGCCTGGTACACCCAGGGGGGGGAAGGAAGCGGCCAGATTGTGGCCACCTCCAGCTTCACCACCGAGGAATTCTCCTTTCCATACGGCGCCCATTTCTGTCAGGTGGCGGTGAACGTCCGCACCGGAAAGGTGAAAGTGCAGAAGTACTACGCCCTCCAGGACTGCGGTACCCCCATCAATCCGGAATACGCCAAGGGACAGGTGTTCGGCGGCGTACTGAAATCCATCGGTCATGCACTCTACGAGGAGATGCTCTTCGATGATGAGGGCCACTGCCTGAATCCCGACCTCCGGAGCTACGGCGTCCCGATGATCGGCGATCTGCCCGATGATTTCCGGGTGGAGCTGGTGGAAACCGATGATCCCCACGGACCCTTCGGGGCCAAGTCAATCGCGGAAATCAGCGTGAACGGCGCGGCACCGGCTTTGGCCAATGCCATCCACGATGCCTGCGGTGTGTGGATGCGGAAATGGCCATTCAGTCCGGAGAATATTTTACGGGAGTTGGGAGAGATTGAATAGGCGCCCCCTTACGGCGACCATGGAAACCGCCACCGGAGGTCAACAAACAAACAAATGGAGAATAAGAAAATGAGTAAAGATGTAAATGCCCTGATTAAAGAATTGGCCGTCCTGAACACAAAAGGGATGTACCTGAACGACTTCCTGCTGACATGGGACAAGTCCGACGACGAGATTCGTGCAACATTCAAAGTGGCCCAGATTCTCCGGGAACTGCGGGAGAAGAACATCTCCACGAAGCTCTTCGATTCCGGTCTGGCCATCAGCCTCTTCCGGGATAATTCCACCCGGACCCGTTTCAGCTATGCATCGGCAGCCAACATGCTGGGCCTGGAAGTCCAGGACCTGGATGAGGGAAAAAGTCAGGTGGCCCACGGTGAAACAGTCCGTGAAACCGCCAACATGATTTCCTTCATGGCCGACATTATCGGCATCCGGGATGATATGTACATCGGCAAAGGCAACACCTATATGAAGGAAGTGGCCAAGTCCGTTCAGGAAGGATTTAAAGACGGCGTTCTGGAACAGCGGCCCACCCTGGTGAGCCTCCAATGCGATATCGACCACCCCACCCAGTCCATGGCCGACGCCCTCCATCTCATCGAACACTTCGGCGGAGTGGAGAACCTGAAAGGCAAGAAAATCGCCATGAGCTGGGCCTACTCCCCCTCCTACGGCAAGCCCCTCTCGGTGCCCCAGGGCATCATCGGTCTGATGACCCGCTTCGGCATGGATGTCACACTGGCCCATCCTGAAGGCTATGAAGTCATGGGCGACGTGGAGCAGGTGGCCATGAAGAACGCCGAGGCCTTCGGCGGCAGTTTCACAAAAACCAATTCCATGGCCGAAGCCTTCGAAGGTGCAGACATCGTTTATCCCAAGTCCTGGGCCCCCTTTGCGGCCATGGAGAAGCGTACCGAACTCTACGGCAACGGGGATGATGCGGGAATCAAGGCTCTGGAGAAAGAGCTTCTGGCTCAGAATGCCAAATTCAAGGATTGGGAATGCACCGAGGATCTGATGAGCAAGACTGCCGGCGGCAAGGCGCTTTACATGCACTGTCTGCCTGCTGATATCACAGGTGTGAGCTGTGAAGAAGGCGAAGTGGCGGCTACGGTGTTCGATCGTTATCGGGTACCCCTCTACAAGGAAGCCAGCTTCAAGCCCTACATCATCGCGGCCATGATGCTCACCTCCAAGTTTGCCCAGTTGGTGAACATTTTGCTTCATGCGGCGACAACAGCTTAGGGTTTGCTCGAATACATGGCTTTGCCGTGTTTCCCGCTCTCGTTCGGAAGTGGCAGAGTGGACTCAGCCACTTCACTCACTCCGTTTGGGAATCCGTTGCCTCAATCCGAGATGCGGGCACGACTATTTCCGTCCTTTCTCATGCAAGAGCTTTTACTTCTGCCCCTCTTGCAGTCAGAAGCGTACTCTACTCTTCGCCGAGCATCTTACTGAGGAAGTTCTGCTCAACCTCCCGCATCGTCAGTTCGTCTTCACTAGAGCGGTAAGGGAAAAGGCTTTGCCTTTATTCCTGGTTCTAAAGTTCGGCGGCTTTTGCAGCACCGTAAGCCCCCTTTGGGGGCGCAACCCCCTTTGGGGGCGCAACCCCCAAACCACATCCTTTGGATGTGTTTGTTGACTCATGTTTTCAGAGTTTATTTAATGACTTTAGCGATATTACCCTGTATTTGCTCTCACGAAGACAGTTGGAGCGTTCTTTTCACTTCCATAGAGTACATGTTATCGATTTTGAGTAGTATTTCTCTCTTTTGTCGATTTTGGACCCCTGCCTCTTCAGATTAATTTTCCTATCATTGGACCGAAAAGAGAGACGGCGGCGAATCCGATAAAAAAATCCCAGGGTCGCAGCGATGAGGCCGGTTGTGCTGTTTCCCTTAGTCCGGATCGATTTTTCTATAAGTCATCCCGGGCAAAAGCTCTGAATAAAACTTGAATACTTACAAAAAAAATCCAACCTTCATTCCCTGTATGCCCGTTATCTTTTACCTTTATCATATAAAGACAGTAATAATAGGGACGGGTCTTTTCTTAAGTCTAGAACCAATCCGGCACAAAAAGTATAACAAAATGAAGGTTTAGCATTGAACCCGGTTCTCTCCTCCTGAAGCAGCCGAGCAGTCCGTGTCGGTAATCAATATTGGAAGTCATAGGGCTTGTTGCCGATTTTGATAGAGATCATACTCAGGATATGGTGAAGATCAATAAATTGCTTTGTTGTCTATTCCTTGTTCTGTCTGCAATTCCTTCCCGGGCGGAGACTTCGGTATGGAAGGTCAACAGTCATGGTAAGCATCTATTTCTCGCCGGGACGATTCATATCCTTTCACAGGATGAATACCCCTTGCCTCCCGAATTCGAATCGGCCTATGAGCAGTCCGGGATCATTGTCTTTGAAACAGATATACAGGGTCTGGAAAGTCCGGAAGCCCAGGGAGCTATGATCAGGGCTGTCAGCTACGGGGAGGGGCATAGTTTGCAGCAGGTACTGAGTGAAGAAACATATCTGCTGCTGAGTTCCCATCTGGAGACACTTGGAATTCCCGGAAATGCTTTGGATCCCTTTAAGCCGGGTATGGTTACGGCTTTGATTACGGTTATGGAACTTCAGCGTCTGGGCATATCTGCAGCAGGTGTGGATGCCTATTTCAGCGGCAGGGCTCTGGCTGACGGTAAAACGATGAATCAGCTGGAAACGATTGAAGAGCAGATCAGTTTTATAGCTAATATGGGGGACGGGCAGGAAGATGAACTGATTCTTTCTACCCTTTCCGATATTGAAGAGCTTTCGGCCATTTTGGATGAGATGATAAGGGCCTGGCGATCGGGGAACACCGACGACCTGGACAGGCTCTTTATTTCAGAGCTGGATCAGGAATTTCCGCAGATCTACAGGGACCTGATTGTAAAGCGGAATAATGCCTGGTTTCCTCAGATTGAAAAGATGGCCTCAAGTGAAGAGGTTGAGTTAATCCTTGTGGGGGCCGCCCATCTGGTCGGACCGGACGGTATCCTCATTCTGCTTTCTGAGAAGGGGTATGAGGTCGAGAAATACCGACTGGCGGGAGATTGAATCCGTAGAACTGTTCTTTGTCTTCTGATCAGGTCAATTCCGAGTTTTCAATAGCGTTACTGTCTGCCTCAAAAAATACATACTGGAATCAGTAATATAGAACTATCCTTCAGAGTTCAATCTCCGCATCGGGAGAAGATTGTGTCGGTGAGGGGCAAGGTCAGCGGGAGCTCATACGCGTCGAAGGATTACAAACGGATTCTTCCTTCCGAAATGATGACAATCAAACTGGTTGAATCCGTTGCGGAAGATATTGTGGTTGAGTTGATATGAGCGAGACTCTCACCTGCATCATGTGTCCTGTCAGTTGCGAATTGAATGTAATCAGAAATGATGATGGCATTCAAGTCGAAGGAAGTCAATGCGGCAGGGGGGTGGATTTCGCTGAAGAGGAAATCCTTCACCCGAAAAGGAATCTGGCCACTTCGATACCGATTTCAGGGAAGAACTTCAGGATGCTGTCCGTTCGTCTTTCTGATCGGGTATCCCGGCATCTGCTGATGGATATCCTGAAGGAAATCGCCGTAATCCGCATTGATCCACCGGTATATCGAGGACAGGTACTGGTGGATAATATCCTCAACTCTGGCGCTGATGTCATTGCAACCCGAACGGTTGAGTAGATAATTGAGCCTCTTCTCGACCACCTGATACGATTAGATTAAACTCACAAACATGAGCTGTTCAAAACGCCGCTTCGTGGTCGTGGTCATATTCGTTCTGTTCTTATCGACACTTTCTGCACAAACTGAATCAACAGATGAGATTACCCTCGAATCTCTACGAAATCTGAGGGAACAAACGCTGAATGATGGCGGGCTGACTGATGAACTGCGGGAGCAGATACTGGCACAGTATGACAGCGCGATTCTTTTGCTTGAAACCGAGCGTGACAACCTTGCCGCTGCCGCCGGTTTTGAGAGAGAACGGAGCGGAATTGATCAGAAGTTATCCAACCTTCAAGCGGAGTTTGAGCGGCCGGAGCCCCCACTGCAGCTGAATCTTCCGGAAAACCCGACGGTTGAGCAGGTAGAGGATGCCCTCGCCCGGGAGCGGGCGAGGCTTGTGGCCAATATGGCGGCGCTTCGCGATCAGCAGAGGCTTCTGGACGACAGAACGCAAACACGGTCAGATATTTCCCGAAGACTTGGAGAGCTCGACTTGAAGCTCGATCTCCTGAATCGGGAGTCCCGGGTGCAGGGGGATAGCTTGGTTCATTCCGAATTGAAGCAGGCCTCAAGCATGAATATTCTGACTCAGCGTAAAGAACTTTTCAGTGAGAATCTGATGCTCCGGGAGAAACTTGCTCTTCTCGCGGAACTCAGTCCCCTCATTCCGCTTAATGTCGACTTGAACGGGAGACGTGTTGCCTTCAGTGAAGAAATGGTGGCGTTATATGAACAGAAAGCTGACGAGCTTCGGGTGGAGCAGGCAAATGAGTCACTTGGTGAAATACATGAACTCAGCCGACAAGTTGCCTTACTGCTTCCACAGCTGGAAGGGTTAGCCGCCGAGTCCGAAGAGTTGGCGGAGACACTATGGGGTCATGAAGGTGTTGTTACTTTGTCTGATAAGACTGAGAAGGCCCTTATCGAGACACGAAACCATCGGACTGAGTTGGATCGGATTGCAGATCTGACACTCAGAAAATTCGAAGCATACGGACATCGCGGCAGCCTCAGGCGGTGGTGGCCGCAAATTCCCGAGGGATTTCCCGAGGCGGGTTCGGTTGCAGGTACCATTAAATATCTGGATAGGGCAATCCCCGAGGTTGAACAAAAACTCATCACTTTCGAACAGGATCGGACGAAGTCAAATGAACTCGCCCGCCGGATAATGCTTCAGGTACAGGATGAATTGGGTGACGAAGCAACACCGGAAATATTGCATCAGGTTCGATCGCTGCTGGCCGTACGCCAGAATCTTCTCGACGGGTTGATACAGAGTGTTGGCCGATACTCCAATCTGCTGGTCGAGTACAGAGCCGTATCCGAAAACTTCCTGATACAGCTTAAGGAAATCGAATCGTTCCTCTATTCGAATGTTATGTGGTCACGCAGTGTACCAAAGCCGATTATACCCGGATTTCGCGATTTAATCGCAGCATTGCAATGGCTGATAAATTTTGAACATTTTAATGAATTATCGAAAGACGGCTTTAATTTCCAGGCCATCCGGATATTTGCCCTTCTATTACTGATTCTCTTTCTTATCTTTAGACAACCATTACGGCGACGACTTAATAAATTGACAGATCTTTGTGCGGATTCGGAGAAAGACAAGCTGATCGTAACCTTAGAAGCCCTGATAATCACCGGATTTCTGGCGGCTCCATTGCCCATCGCCTTTTATCTTACCGGAAGCCTTATAAACATGATCGGGAAATCAGCTTACTGGTATGCATCTGCCGATGCTTTCTTCAAAATTGCCGTAATTACCGCTATTCTCGAATCAATACGTCAGGTTTTTGCAGATCGAGGTATTGCCGAAGTGCATTTCGACTGGCACATATCTTCCAACCGGCAATTCAACCGCAGACTGTTGAAAACTGAAGCCATGGCTCTTCCGCTGCTTTATATAGCCCTGTTTTTCGCTTTTGCGGGTATGCGTCTCGACAGCCCTGCAGAGCTGCAGATGTATAACAATTCTTTAGGCCGTTTGGTTTTTATCGTTGCGTTACTCATCCTCGGATTATCGATATTGACCTTGCTCCGACCGGAGAAGAAAACAGATCCTCCGGAATTGTATACCCGTGTTACTTGGCCCCGACAATTGTCCGGATATGCATTTCCCACCGTATTTCTCGGTGTGTATCCGGTTATTACTCTAACCACGCTTATCCCGTCAATAATGGCAGCCTTCGGGTACTACCTCACAGGTTTGCTGCTGGCTTATCAGATGCAGCGTTCTCTTCTGCTCGCATTTATAGTTCTGATAGGGTGGGGGTTGATACAACGTGCTCAGGTTATTCGGCAGCAGCAGCGTCCTCTCGAACAGGATACGGGATCGGATCATGAAACCGCAGACAAGCAGATACGGCATTTATCCCGATTTATCATCATGACTATATTTGTGGTGGGGCTTCTGTACATATGGTCCGATGCCCTGCCTATGATACAAATATTCAAGCGGATACAGCTTCTGCCGAGCATCGAACTTCTAGAATCTTCGGATACCCTTACCTCATCCCTTGGTATATCCCAGAGTGAAAACAGCACTCCCGCAACCCCGGCAGATGAATCCAACAACTCAAATCCGCCGACAACGGAAGTCTCAAACCTGAC
>DAOVYP010000412.1 GCA_030635565.1 Spirochaeta sp.
ATCTGGATAGATCCTTTCCTGGGAAACTTGCGCAACTGATCAGGAAAGCGAAACTAAGAGAGATAAGGATTGATATCAAACAGTTACGACTCAGCATGATCATACCTTGCCCGCAACCGGAGGTTGGATATTTTCTAGGAAATCGATCCTTACGGAAGTGACGTCGAATGTATCAACGGAGATTGAGCGGTTGGTCGATGGAATACCGATGACCAGCCGAACTAAGTCTTCATTGTTCCCGGCAAGTTGCTGCCACATGGCATTGCAGCCTCCTAGTACGAAAAGATGCGACAGTGCAATGACTATCGCACGTGAGACGTTCTTGCTTTTCGACATCATTTGCCTCCTCGTAAACAAGGCTCGTTACAAGGTGGGTGTCAAGAAATTGCTTGGCATATGAGGCGACGTACAGATGGCTGAGCCTTTATGTTATTATAATGAACCGACGTACAATTTGCAATTAATATACATTATTTCGAATTTGGAACTCCCCCAGGTTTCTAGACACAGAGTAACTCAATATATGAACAAATTCCTGATTGGTAAAAATCCAGGTGTCAGTGGAATTTGACAGTATAATGGCCATTTTTCGGGATATAAGGGTATACATCCAGGAACACCGATAAACAAGTAATTGCGTTTTCTCTATTTAATATATAACTTTATATACAGAGAGGAATAAAGGTATACAATACCGAGCGTTTTTTCATCCCGGCAACGGGGTTTCGATTACCCCTGGAGATGAATCACACTTTCACATCATTGAAATAGCATCATAATCCTGTCGAAGAGGCAGGATTATCTTGTTTATAAAGCCCGAGGAAGGTGAGATGAGGCTCCCGGGCGATCTCCCGCGGGCAGAATGATGCTTAGAATCAAGTTCCTCCCGATTATCGCAGAAGATTCCTGATCAGTGCGCCAGAGGTCATCCTGAACCTTGCTTTCATCAGGAATCAATCGTTATCCTGATAGGGTAACCATTGCGAGGAGTGACTTATGAAAAAACGTGTCATTGCAGTTCTTTTACTGGGTACCCTGGCCGTTACCGGGGTCTTCGCACAGAATGTAACCGCCGGGTCGGCTAACAGCATGACCCTCAACGGTTCAACCGGTCTTATAATCGTGCCGGATGCTCGAATCGGTTGGGAGAACACCAAGATCGGTGTTGATGTCGGATACGGGTTTGTATGGACCGGGGGTCAGAATTTCGACCATCTGCCCAGGTTCGCGGTGAGTTTATTCCAGAGATTTGAAATCTCAGGCCTGATGCAGCTGAACGATGGTCTGCAGAATTTCGTCATCGGGGGCAAGTTTCAGCTGACGAAGTCCGGCGGAACCGCACTGGCCCTCGGCGGCGATTTTGAATTCTATAACAGCATCGGTAACCAGAACAGTGCAAAACTCTACCTGGCAGTGACTTACAGTGGTAATTTTTTCGGTATGCCGGCTGTGACTTCAGCCACCATAGGCTGGCAAATGCTGAAGCAGGGAAGTTTCAGCAGTCAATTCATCTACGGAATGGGTTTTTCCCTGAGTCTCATCCCCGGTACATTCAAGGATTTCGTCTATTGGGTGACGGACTTTGCCAACTTCTCTTATACCGTATCCGGCGCACAGGTGAACGCGGCGTCACGAGGTGCATTCAATACCGGTATCCGGATTCATCCGATTAAAGAGGGTCGATTCAATCTCGTGATAGACATCATTGGTACAGACCTTCTGGATGACGGCGATCGCGGTATGTCTGCATCGATCAGTGGAGGCATATCGTTCTGATGTGAGAAAAAGCGAAAGCGGTGGATGTATTTGACTCCGACCGTCGACCACACGGGTGGTCACGGTCTATAATTGCCGGCAAATCCGAAACGATAAGGACATCCAATGAGTGATAATATCATCCTGAAAGCCGAGGATCTGGACGGCTATATTTCAGAATCGGACCGGGAAAACATTACCCGTATGCATGCCCATTATGACGAGGCCATCAATTCTTTCAGAACCCTGTCCGCCGGTGAATCAAATCCCTCTCTCGTGAAGAATGAAACCGATAAAATCATCAGTCTTTATGAAACCATGGGTAAGTTCATGCATGAGATTACCGCTGATGAACCCCATCTGCATGTTTACAGCTTCGAAACACCATCCATTCAGCATGGCGAGGTTTCCCGGCTCATTGCCAAGCTCAGGGATGCCCGGACCGGTAACGACGAATTCGTGTATTATATCCAGAGGGCATATGAGCTGCTTTTCAATCTGGCATGGGGCGGTGCGGGAAACAGCCGGAAGAATCATCTTGTGGTGAAAACGCCGGTGACTGATCCCGTTCAGAATTATGCCGTTCACAAAATTCCCGATGTCGACGATCTTATCAAGGACACGGTGATGTGTGTCATGCTTCGTGGAGCGCTCCTTCCCTCCATGATCCTCAGCAAGGAGATACAGGAGTACAGCTCCACCGGTGCGGTGACGCCTTTCGCCCTGTTCCGGATCAATCGGGACGATTCGAAAATGAAGGACGACATGGAGTATATCCTGGACCTGGATATGTCCTATTTTGACCTCGATTCCCTTAACGGTAGGAATCTCGTCTTTGCCGACCCGATGAATGCCACCGGCGGCAGCCTGGTTACCATCGTTAAATATCTTCTGGGCCAGGGCATTAAACCGAAATCCATCAAGGCGCTGAACGTCATCGCGGCTCTGCAGGGATCCCTTCAGATTGTACGGTCCATCGATAACATTGATGTATACACTTTGTGGATGGATCCTGTCCTGAACGATGTCGCCTACATTCTGCCGGGCCTTGGAGATGCCGGAGACCGGATTAACGGGACCGACGGCGAGTATCCCAGGAGTATGATCCAGCTGGTGGCTGATTATGGTGCCACTATTGCCTCCCTCGACAGGGCCC
>DAOVYP010000420.1 GCA_030635565.1 Spirochaeta sp.
AATGACAGGAGCATTACCGTCCAATCGGGATAGAATTACCGCGGTTTTTTTTTGAGAAGGATTATGGTTGAGAGTCTTGGTGTGCACATAGTAATTGGCGTCAGGAAGAGCTCCCGGCAGCGGATATGAGAAGTTGACGTTCTGATCGTTGATAATCTGCTCCGGCAGGATGGTTACTGATGCCCATGTGACGGCTTCTGTAGTCCCGTCGTCTTCCAGAAACCGTATCTCGATAGATGTTTCATCCACTTTGACATTGTCGGATACGGTTCCATTTACCTTGGATGCGGGTCCCATGGTATCTCCGGGATCCGGAATATTGGGATTGGGTGTCGTAACGGATATCTGAGGGATGTCTCCGCTCATATCGACTTCTATTGGCAGTCCGTCGATATCGGCTCCGTATTTGAGCTGCAGTGTACTGCTGCCGGAGGGCAGGCCGCTGTGATTTGTCACAGTCAAATCCGAGGGAGTTATTGTCAGGTGAGATACTTCCGGGTCACCATTCCCGTAAACCGTGAGATTGTAGAGATCAATAACTGTGATGGATGTGTCATTGTTGAGATAACGCAGGTCTTTTGCATGATAAACGACTGTACTGATGTTTCCCGCCAGGTCTTCCACTTCGATATTGACACCCAGGGTTTCCGATCCGAGGACACTGTGATTCAGTGTAAAAAACCAACTGTCGTTTGTTCCTGAATTGGAAGACAGCGTAAAACTGCCCTGGCCGACTGAAACCCTGATCTCATTGAGGCGCAGCGGGTCGAACGCTTCACCCCGGATGATAATCGGCGAAGTATCCTGAGGACTTGAAAGTTCCGGAATTGTGACCATAAGGACCGGTGGCGTGTTATCAAAGAAAAGCAGCATCTGCTTCTCGGTGATTTTTCCTGAACTGTCTCTCAGATATATGGTGATGTCTTTTTCACCATCCAGACCATAAATCGCATCGGTAGTGTCGACAGGAATACCCCAGCTGCCGTCGGGATTGATAACCCCGGAGACCAGCTGACCTTCAATGTCCGCCCAGACAGAATCAACTTCCTTATCATCCTCGATGGTACCGGTCAGAGTAATATTTCCACTCACGTAATCCCCATTGGAAATGCCGGTAACGGTTCCTTCCGGAGGTGTCAGGTCAACCCGGGCTCCGAGGCCCACGAGTGGATTCTTACAGGCTGTTACCGCAAGCAGAGCAAACAAGCTGAGGATCAGCACCACACCGGTAGACGTTAAGCCGACTGACATTGAGTCGCCAGGTGTTGAGCGGTCAGCCCTGGAGAAAAATCGTTTATTGGTACTCTTAGTCATCACAACCACCTTGCGACGGCTGCCTCATCGGCGCCGGCGTCTTGTTCGAACGTGGATTTGGCCGCGTACCGCCCCCTCAAGCGGACACAGCTCTTCCAATTAAATAAGAGCAAGACTTGTTCCAATTTTCGGAAACGTTCCTGCTAAAACTTAAATTTCTGTAATGAATAGACTTATCGCAGTATTAGAAAATTACTATGTTTTTCAAGTGTCGGTTCTGTGTCATGCGAAT
The DNA here is from genome assembly GCA_030635565.1 of Spirochaeta sp. Classification (GTDB taxonomy): domain Bacteria; phylum Spirochaetota; class Spirochaetia; order DSM-2461; family DSM-2461; genus UBA2779. The sequence continues at coordinate 1,547 of DAOVYP010000420.1, forward strand.
TCCATAGAAAATCAAGGAATATTTTCTATAATTGATTGTATTATAGATATTTAACCGGGAAACCATCATTAATGATACATGCATGACGCATAAGGCCGGCAACGCTATACTGAAACCGGAGCTGCCATGAATCTGAACATCCGTCAGTTATTCGCGATATTTCTCATTACAGGAGCCGCATTTTCCCTGTCTGCCCGAACTGAGAGTGTCCGTATCCGTACCATCGCGGGCATGGAGCCCATCGGCCTGTTTACCGTTACTGGATTTGGCGGCGGCGGCCGGTCTTCCTGGAGTACCGGCTACGGATTCACACCGGGACTCGAAGTCTATTACATACTCAACCAACGCATCGAAGTCGGTGCGGGTTTCAAATGGCAGCTCAACAGACGGGTGTTCCGGGACGGCGGTGGCAGCGATGAGACATTTTCTTTCATACCGATTTACATCACGGCGAGATTCGATCTGACGGAAGTGGATCGTTTCTCCACTTATGCTCTGTTGAAGCTGGGATATGCTGTTTTTCAGACCAGTGAAGAATTCCGGGATATCTGGAGTACTGACGGTGGAGCCCTGACTTCCACCGGCGGAGGAATATACGCCGCGGCGGCCCTCGGTGTGATGCTCAACATCAAAGAGCGGCCAAAGTGGGGACTGGATCTGTCCATGGATATCGGTTATGCCTTTCAAAGCGCCACGGGAACCAATCCGGGTAAAAGCTATCCCATTTCCTACCAGACGATGTCGGTCGACCTGGCCCTGGACTGGCGCTTCTAATCCGAAAACCGCTCATCTCCCGCCTATTGATGCCGCGCTTATCTTTCCACTATTATCGTAATATTCGCATCGGGATTCGTCATTGCTGTCTGCTTTTTATTGAACCTCGGCGTCACAAGTGATAAATCCAACAAAAACTAATCTGTCCAGGAGACGTGCATGATTGATGAAGGACTCATAATCACAGGGGTCGGGATGCTGGTGGTCTTCGCCTTCCTGATCATCATGGAAATTTCAGTGAGGTTCATGTCGGGCCTTATTCTGAAGTTCTTTCCCGAAAAGGAAAAACCCGTTACCGTACGCAAAACGGCAGCAGCAGCCGATGAATCGGAGCTGGCAGTCGCTATTGCAGTAGCCCATACCCTCTAGAGGAATATTTCATGACAAAGAAAAAGGTAGATTTCATGATTACGGCCTTCCGGGACGGCTTCCAGTCCGTCTACGGGGCCCGGGTCTTCACCAAAGACTTCATTCCGGCCGTCGAGGCCGCCAGTGCAGCCGGACTCAAGCATTTTGAGGCAGGCGGCGGCGCCCGCTTCCAG
>DAOVYP010000465.1 GCA_030635565.1 Spirochaeta sp.
AACCGAAAGAACGCCGCCGAGGATAAGCATGGGGAGAGCATGGAATATCTCAAAATTGCCAACTGGAGTCGCTGGCAGACCTGGCGCTCAGACCGGGGCCAACCCCCCTGGATCAAACTACACAGAATCCTGATTCGGAACCCGGAGTGGATTAGTCTATCTGACTCCCAAAGGGGCCAACTTGTGTGCCTTTGGATGCTTGCTGCCGACCATGGGGGCAAAATACCCGATAATGAACATTACCTGGAAAGTGTCTTGGTTTTGTCGAAAAAGCTGCATTTGCAACCCTTTATTGATCTAGGGTTTATCGAGAAACGGCGCCAACGTGACGCCAAGCTGACGCCAGAGCGGCGCCAACCTGACGCCAACCTGACGCCACAGAGTAGAGAAGAAAGAGAAAGAGAGAAGAAAAGAGTAGATAACTACGTCCCGAGCCCAACCGATGACGGTTCGGCTCCAGACGATGCTGTTTTCATCACTTTTCCCACCAACATCAAAGAAGCCGAATGTCCGATTTTCCGCAGCCAGGTCGATGGGTGGATAGCCACTTTTCCAGCGGTTCAGGTTGAACAGCAAATCATGGAAGCCCGTCAATGGGCAATCGACAACCCTACAAAGCGGAAAACGTACCGGGGAATGACCAAATTCATCAATTCCTGGCTTTCTCGCCGGCAGAACGCCGGAGGATCCAGCGTTGCCAGGGTAAAAATGAGCCAAGAGGAACGAATAAAGGAAATCGAAGGGAGAGCATCGAAGTGACCCCCGTTGAGGCAGTAGTGGAGCTTGAGGATACCTACGACAAGAAGCTGACGCACAAGCAAACAGCCAAATATCTGAAGTTCCTCGGGAAGTTCACACCGGCTGACGTTGAGGGCATGACCATGAAGGCTATCGAGGATTGTAAATACATTCCCCGGATCGCTCACCTGAATGACGCCCGGAAAGACCTGATGATTCAACAGCCTGACCGGGGCCGCAAACCCGACAGGGAGTGCGGGATATGCGATGGGACCGGCTGGCAGTACGTCACGGTCCTCGACAAAATCTTCCAACAGGAAGTCAAGGCCGTGAAACGCTGCGGGTGCCACGAAGATCCGGGGGTAGACTTTTGACCAAACCTGAGAAGCTGTGGGCCTGGCTCTGCCAGGAGGAAAAGAACAAGGGCGAGATCCAAGAGTTTTACTTTGAACAAGTGACGCTGTACCTCTCGGATCCGGCGAAAGGGACCAAGCGGGTGAGCTACACCCCTGATTTTGTCGTCATCCTGCCCAATGGGAGTGTTCGGGTCGATGAGATCAAAGGCCCCTTCATTCGAGAGGATTCAGAACTGAAATTCAAGATCGCCGCTGATCGCTTCCCGCACTTTCATTGGCGAATGATCCAATACAAAAAGCGGGGGAAAACGACAGGCTTCCAGACTATTCGGGAGCTTGGCACAACCGGAGGAAAAGCATGAATGGAATCAGACCGCACAGTAAGTTTAAGGAATACCTGGGCGATGGGGCTTATGTCGATTTTGACGGGTATAGCATCATCCTCACAACCGAAGATGGAATCAGCACGACGAATTCAGTGGTGCTTGAGCCGGGACCGCTGAAGATTTTTGAGGATTGGATTGAACGGCTGCGCCTGGAAGTAGGGCAAACGGAGCCCCGAACCTGTGTGACCTGTGATGGATCCGGCCTCTTTGCCAAAGCAACCCGCGATGAACCGGAAATCAAATGCGATGACTGCAACGGAAGGGGAACAGAATGAGCAAGAAGTGTCTGCCGGCGTGGCTTCAGACGCGCCATACCGATTGGATCCGGGGCCTCAAGTGGGTGCCTCGATGGTGGACCGCCCGTTGCGGGTGGTTTTGGCCGGCCCCGCCGGCTCGACTCCTGGGCCGCTCCGGGTGGACGATGCAGGATTATCTTGACGGGCAGATCGGAGACAGGTATTATTATAATGTCTCTGTGGTGTGGCGGCCGTTTCGGGATGTGCCTATTGGCGGTGAGACCCGTATGGGGCCGCCGGTGCCGGATACGGCCTTTGTGGAGAGTGCATGGATAACCATGCCGTATCATACTGAATTTACCCGGTACTCTGTGGAGGAACTTATTGCCGGGGAACTGAATGCTATTGGTCTTGACCTGGCGAAAGCCAATAAGTTGCCCAGGGAGCAGACTGAAGAGGTGATTTCCGGGCATATCAACAATGCGATAAACCGCACAGTGGACGAGGTGGTGGCAATTATTGTGGAGATGACCATTGAGCAGACCATTGAGAAGGCGCAGACCGCCATCAACCAGCAGGTCGATAATGTGGTGCCGGGGAATAATTCGGGTATCAGTGATATTATCCTGGATGAAATACTGGCTGAATTGAAAAGTGACCCTGCATTTATTGAAGATGCCAGCCTGGCGCTCAGTGAACAGATAACTGTTTATCTGCAGGATGTGGCCAGGGAAGAGGTGCATGAGGCAGCGGCAGATGAGGTTGATGCGCTGGTTTCGGAAATTACTGACCAGTA
>DAOVYP010000467.1 GCA_030635565.1 Spirochaeta sp.
AATCGCTTCCAGGGCAAGGGTGTACTCCGTGCCGATTTCCCATGGGAAATCCGCCTCCGCTAATTCTACGATATCATGGTTACGTTTGTAGAGCTTCACCCGATTCTCCCCGGACAAACCGAAATAATAGCCGGTTTCCGCTCCGCCGGATCGGATCATCAACAGATGGCTTTCTCCATTTTCCGGTACAAGGGAAGTTTCCGCACGGCAATCTTTCTGATAGTAAGGACCGGAACAGAGATAAAAATCATCCTGGGTGAGAACATGCAGACTGTTCTGCTCCAACTCCCATGCACCACCCACACAGGAGCAGCGGCTCAGTCCGCCGAACTCCTTCACTTCCCTGCTGAATTCGATGGAAAATGCCTTCTTCCCTGTGATTTCCATCTCATGGATGAACAGGCGCCCCTGGAACTTCTCGCTGTCGAAATTGGTTACAAGCATTCCCACTTCGTCCACAGCAAAAGGGACATCCGGAATTGTCCAGGTCAGTTCAAATTCTTCCCCGGGTTCCGGAAATATATATGAACCGCTGAAAATTTCCTTTTCTTCAGAATCTCTCACATAGGGTGCAACGGCGATTCTCTGACCGCTCATTTTCTCCAATCCGGCCTTCATTATCAATATCTGTCCAGGCCAGACAAGAGGTGTGAACGTCGGGGAGTATCGTTGGTCGTCAAAATCCTCACGCCGGTAATAGGGTTTATAAAATATTCGAGCCGTATCTCCCCGAACCAATCGGTCAAGAAGAACGGAAACGCCTTCTTTCTCCCGAAACTGTTCTCCCGACTCGATGGGGGCCAGATAGTCCGATGACGTCCTTAACCCCGAACTTGAACCGGGCAGTGAGTAATCGAAATAAAGAATGTCGGAAAACGCGCCCTTTCGCCATAACTCGGGAACCGATTCTCCTCTCTGTTCCAGCCCCAGAATGGCCATCTCCCGGGCAGCCGTGGGAAGGTCGATGATATTCAGGGCACCGGAGATGCTGCTGGCGGCATGAAAGTCGTTAATGGGTTGACGATAACGGACGGGAATCCCCTCCGGGCCTTTCATAACCCCAAGGATAGCCCCGACGTTCCCGGCATTGCAGTCTGTGTCCCATCCGCACATCGTGGCAATTTCGATAGTCCGGGCAAAATTCCCCAGGCCGTAATACAGGGCAAGGGCACATACCCCGGCATTCGGTATCATGTGGCAAACACCGGGATAGCGATCGTAACCGAAGTCGCTTTCCAGGAAATCCCTGCAGAGCCGCCAGTCTTCGGGATGTTTCCGGTGAAAATCACAGACACCGGTAACCACCCGGGTATACCCGGAATCTTCCGGTATCCATTTCAATGCCTCTTCGATAATGGAAGGAACCTCCCGATCGGCAAAGGCCAGAGAGATACATACGGCAATGAAGATTCCGCCATAAATGCCGTTTCGATCGTGACTGACACTGGCGGCCATCCGGGCATAATGGGCGGCTCTTTCCGGATTATCCGGAAATACCCAACCCCAGGAATCGATGAAAATCTGTCCGCCTATCTGCTCCGCGACTGTATAACCGTTCACATCAGCACTGCCTGAGGCAGGGGCATCCATGCCGGATTTCAGGTTCAGGTCGGCGGTGTGTTCCGTGCTTCGGCCGTATCCGCCCCACCAATAGAAGCCGATGCCTTCCCGGGTGTAGTTCAACCAGGTCCGCCCGATCTCTTTTTCCGTAACCGGTCCTTTATAATCCATGAGGGCACGAATAAAAAACAACGGTCCGTTTACGTCGTCGTCGGCGGCGAAATTCTTATAGTCCTTCACATAGTCGGTGATTTCGCCGTAGGTGTCCCTGATACGTTCGTATGTCCAGATCGTCGGTTCCACCGGCGCGCCCAGGCGGACTCCGGCACACTTGCCCAGCAGCCCGCCGTATACCTGTTCCAGATATCTTTTCTTATCCAATACCCTTACCTCTTAATACGAAAAGAGGAGCCCGGAAACTTTTCCAGGCTCCATGAAAGGTATCATACCACAGGGCAAGCCCTGGGCCCGGAGCCGCTCATGCGGCTCCCGTTCCGCGGCAAGCCGCGGGGTATGAAACCATGCTTTCCCTGCGCTCCTTCGGATCAAGGGTCGCACCGGAGGCGGTAGCCGAGGAACGATCCCGACAGAATGAACAAATTCACTCCTCTCATTTCGCTTGGGAATCAGACTACAAGGGGGAATAGCTAATTCAGAACCGAATTCGCGTATTCGGTCACCTTGTCGCCTCCGAGTTTATACCACTCGGCGACATAGTCGTCAAACTTGTCGATGGAGTACTCACCACTGATAATTTTGAAGCTGTACTCCTTGTAAAGATTGCCCAGGGCGTCCCATGTCGGAGACAGTTCTTCGGGAATGGGAAAATCGGGATCACTGACCGCATAGTCAAGGATGAACTCCCAACCCTTCAAACCGGAGGGCCCCAATAGAGGAGTCGGAGCATCCCAGCTCATCACCTCATGAAATCTG
>DAOVYP010000374.1 GCA_030635565.1 Spirochaeta sp.
GACCGAAACCGAAATGGAGATGGAAGAGCACGAAGAATCCGCGTCACTGTTCATCACCATCCTGACACTGTTCGGAGGTCTGATCCTGGTAATCATCGCTTCCAGACTGCTAATTCCCGCCGCCGGCGAGACTGCGAGACGCATGGGAGTACCGGATGATGTCATCGCAGCTACTATGGTTGCATTCGGCACATCCCTGCCTGAGCTCACCACCGCCATCGCGGCCATAAGGAAGGGGCATCCGGAAATTACCGTGGGCAACATCGTCGGAGCCGATGTCCTGAACGCCCTGTTCGTCATCGGTGCCGCCTCGCTGGCCGTACCCCTTGCAATCCCCCCAACCTTCTTCCGATTCCATTTTCCGGCAATGCTCCTCATCCTCGTCTCATTTCGCATTTTTATCGGCATGGACAAAGATGGAAATTTCCGACGCTGGCAGGGCGCCTGGCTGTTGGGCTTATATGTGCTGTATGTCGCATTGCAATACATCGTTATTTGACCGCCGGATGTTCTTCTGCTGGTACCCATTGTTTCAGCTCCCAGTCGTAGAGCTGGTGGGAGATGTAGTTGGCCTTGTAATCCATTGACTGACATTCCGGGACCCAGTACCCCATGTAGTACCAGCGTTTACCGCTCAGGCGGACCAGTTCTGCTTCACGGAACACACTGAGTATTCCAATGGAATATTTTGCCCATTCGGGATCAAAGGCGAAATAGACACTGCTCATTCCTTCGTCTGAAATGTCGAGAAAACCCAGAGCTATAAGCTTATCTTCAAGACGAAATTCGGTCTGCAGGGAAGGCACAACATTATCGTAAAAGGTCTGTTCGAAGTCTTTTCTGTTTGACTCCCTGCCGAATTGACCTGCTGAATGGTTCCGGTACACCCGCCAGGCTTCGTCGGAAGCTGCCGGGGTAACTGTCTCCATGCGGATATTCTTTCCCCGGGATATCACCCGTCGCTGACTGCCGGTGGGTGTCAGCGCCCAGACGTCGATTCGGATAGGGATACACTCACGGCAGCCGGGACAATTGGGACGGAAAAAGTACTTGCCGAACCGGCGCCAACCGGCATTGAGCAGAACGCCGTATTCATGCTCGTCCAGATCCATGGCGAAGAAATAATCCTGAACAAAAATACTTTCCGGTAAATACGGGCATTCCACCGCGGCGGCGGTAACCGGTTCCGACAGCATCTTCATTCGTCATAATCTCCCAGTCCGGTTATATAGAAACGGTCGAGTATTCCTGCGAGTACCGGGGCAAGACTGCGTTTCGATATCCCGTTGTCTGATATGTCTGTCGTACGGGTGCGTCCGGCAGGGTCACTCATATACCATTTCATTCTACCCGATTCATCACGGTTTACCGTAAGGAGCGCCGCGGCATTACCGCCGGCTGCCGGGCGAACCACCTGATACCCCGAGCATCGAAGTAGAGATTTCAAGCGCCGGGACAATATCCGTGACCCATCTCCGGTGGCGTTCAGTACCAGCGGCAGACTCAAACCGTACTGCCTCACCCCCCCGGGATTCATCCCATACAGATCAACCAGAAATTCCGATGTGACTTCTTCCGGCAGACTCCGGCCGGCAGGACCCGATAATGCCCGCAGGGTTCTTTCATAGGGATCTCCCTCATCCCCGGTAAACTCGTTCAGCGACTTGACCAGAAGATTCGCATTACCATCTTCCCGCCCCATTTCCAGTCCGTACCAGGGATCGGCACGAGGTGTGAGGAGGATTTCAATCGACTTGGCTTCTTCGAGATAATGAAGGGCGATCCTGCGGTATCCCTCGGCGGCAACGGCGGAATTCCAGGCGGCATCCAGCTCATTGCCTTCATCACGAAGTTCGTCCGTATATTCAGATGTGAGAGACCGGTTAAGCCGATCATGGTACATCCCCCGGAGTCTCCATCTCAGACGACTTGTCAGACTTCCCAGCTGCTGAAGCAGACCGGCCCGGGGAGTCAGGGCTTCAACCCTGGCTTTCCCTTTCCAGGACTCCGCAAGTATCACATTCAGATCCATTCCGAACCGGGTTCTGTCCACGCCGTAATGATACATCCAGCTGTCATCCGGATCGTTCAGAACCTCTTCGATAAAACGGACGGCTTCATCCAGATAGCCGATTCTCTGATAGAAAGATGCCATATCCATACGGGCCAGCGGCGTCTGATCCATGCTCTCGGCTGTTCTATACGATTCCAGCGCATCATTCAGTCGCCATGCCAGAAAATCCAGTTCGCCGATAACCATATGGCCTCCGGCCCGGGATCTCAGTTCCAACGACCTCATCGCCTGCTCCCGGGCATCGGCGTAAAGATAGAATGTGAACTCCAGGAGTGACAGATTGTAGTGGGCCACCGAAGCAAAAAACTCATCCGCATTATCAAGGGCATCCTCAATGGAGCGAATATACCAGAGACGGGACCGCTCAAGGTCGTATAACCCCGCATACAGAGTGCCCAGAGTATGGGCCCAATTCCTGTCGAAATTTTCTTCCAGAGCCGCTTCAAGCAGTTTGATACCATCATCCATGCGGTATGTCTTGAAATACATCCAGCTCAAATCGTCGATGGCACTGTCGTTCAGTTCCGGATCATCCAGATGGAGCAGGCGCTCCAGCACTTCCACTGCAGCATCGTTATCTCCAAGGTACCCATGGGTACCGGCCATTTCATAGAGAATTTCCGGAGATGACGGGTCCAGAGACTCGGCCGCCCGAAATTCCGCAAGAGCCAGATGGTAGAGTTCCCGCTCTTTATACAGCCTGCCGGCACGCATGGGCAGGCGTGAGTCATCGGGAAAGGATTTCTTCCCATCTTCAAGCAGGGAAATAGCCCTCGTATAGCTCTCCTCGTTAACGGCCGTATCCACATCTGAAAGAAGATTATCGACTGAGTCGGCCATAAGACCCGGTGTAAGGAGGAGGAGGAATGGGATTAAAAACTTCACCATGGGAATCCTCCGTTCCATCCCGGGCCGAGTAGTGCCCGCAGACACCGGGACATGGGCAAAGTCCGCCAGTTCTTCATGGCTTTAATTGCGGCATGTCCGGCAGCCTTCTCATCATCATCCCCAAAACGGGGGGAATACTCCGCCTTCAGATAGATATGAGTCCATGCCGTCAGCCCGGAAATCCCGGCAGTTTCGATCCGGTGGGCCCAGTCAAGCGGAGTCTCATCCCTGTTTGGACCATATCCCCCCCGGGAGAGTCGGCCGGCGAACAATCTCCAGAAACC
>DAOVYP010000415.1 GCA_030635565.1 Spirochaeta sp.
GGGGGCCGGTCTGGAATCTCAAAGAACCGGTAGAAATCGAGAAGCTTAGCTTCGCGGTTTTCTGCGGAGGTTTTTATGGTAGCCAGAGCCGCGGTGTAGTGGTGTTCCGCACGGTCGCGGAGGGTGAGCAGACTACCGTCGTTGCGTTCGATGGAGGTGCCCGCCCGGCTGTGCCCAGCCTGTTCGTAGGTCATACCGATGGCGCCCTGGAAGGTGGGCCAGGAATCCCCGTATCCCGGATAAAACAAATCGAAATCTTCGGCGGCCGCCAATTCCTCAGGAGATTGGAAATATTGTACATGTTCCACTCCGTAGTACTGGAAAATACTTCGAATAACATGGTGACTCGCGTTGCTGTCGTCCAGCACGGCTACTTTGAGATTCTTCAACTCTTCGAGGATTTCATCACCATTATCGATAACCTCGAAAAACAATTTCAATTTACCCGGTATCAAGTCACTCTTCCGGAGGTAATCCATCACCCCCAGTGAGAAAAATCGTTCCCGGTTCTCGATAGAGTCATCGTCGGTTATAACGATAACCGGCATGTCTTGATTCGTGGTTTCCGATATTTCACGAAGCAGATTCTCGGCCCGTCCGTCTTCCAGTACATGAGCGGTTATCAGCAGATCGTATTTCCACTTATCCAGAGCCGCCAGTCCCGCTTCAATACTCCCCTCGTTCCTGTACTGATAACCTGCCTCTGCCGCCACCTTGCCGATGACCCGGCTGAAGAACCGGCTCTTTTCCAGATGCAGGATATTCATGATATCTCCTGCTGTAAGATTAAGATTTCAGGCTCTGAAACGCAAATTGAACGGGTGTAAAATGACCTCTGACGCGATTCCCCGGATGCCGGTTATCCCAGCTCTGATTTCTCATCCAGGAGCTCTGAATCCAAAGTTCTCACAGCCTGTTCAATGGCGGTACCGAAACCCCCGGGACCTGCCGAAGGCAGAGCCGTCAAGACACGTTTCCAGGCTTTAGCGCCCCTGCGTCCGGCGAAGAGATTCATCAACGGCTGTATGATCAGGCCCGGGGAAGCCCCCTCCCCCGTCCGTCGTATCATGTAGGGAACGGCAGCCTCCAGAACCTCCCGGCGAGTGACAGAGGGTTCATCGGAACCGAACCACCGGCGATCCGCCTGACTGAGCATCCAGGGATTGTCCAGGGCGATACGCCCCAGCATCACCGCATCCGTCCGTTCCAGGGCAGCGTCAATCTCCTCCGGCGTCCTGTACCCGCCGTTGATTTCAACGAACAGCTGCGGAAAATCTTCCTTCAGTCGATACACATCCTCGGGGCGCAGCGGCGGAACATCCCGGTTTTCCCCGGGACTCAAGCCTTCCAAAATGGCGATCCGGGCATGAACGATGAACTTGCGGCAACCGGCATTTGACACGGTTTCGATAAAACGATGCAGGTGAGAATATTCTTCCAGTCTCACTCCCGTTTTCTTCGAGCGGATTCCGATTCGGTTCTTCACCGTAACCGGCAGGATCGTGGCGTCTGCCATCGCATCCACAAGCCGGGCCACATGATCCGGCCGGGCCATCAGACAGGCCCCGAAATCGTGTTTCTGAACCTTGTCGCTGGGGCATCCGCAGTTCAGATTAACCTCATCGTATCCGTAGTCTTCGGCAATCCGGCAGGACTCCGCCAGTGACTCGGGCTCGTCCCAGCCTAATTGCAGCACCACCGGTTTTTCCGAAGGATCGAAGGCCAGCAGTTTGTCCCGCTTCCCCCGAAGAACCGCCGGAGCGCTAATCATCTCGGTATATAGAAGAGTTTTCCTGGTAATCCGACGCATAATCCATCGCCAGTCCCGGTCGGACTTGTCAATCATCGGCGCCAGGCTGATCGGATGCCGGGTATGAGGTCTTTCGCTCAAGGGTTTTATACTCAGGGGCTCGTGTTCGACCATATCGGCCCATCATGCCCGATGAAAATGATTTTGTCAGTCAACCACCACCTGCAAGAACCTGGAAATCTGAAAGCAGGCCGTCATTATCTCCCATTTCCACCCGTTGCCACCGTCCAGGCTTGTCATGTAAATCTCACTGCTAATCTATGAATCTAATTGTTGACATATGAGTTTATGTATGGGACTCTAGTACATGATATAACGTTACATCGTTATGATGTTAAATTGTCGGGAGTCGTTATGCTGGATGTGAACAGTCCGATACCTCTTTACTTTCAACTTCAGGAAATCTTGCGGAAGAAGATTCTTGATGGGGAATACAATCCGGGTGATTTAATTCCTTCCGAGAAAGAACTCCAGAAACTGTACAGTGTTTCCAGAATAACGGTACGTAATGCAATTAATGGATTGGTATTTGAAGACCTTCTGATAAAAAAACAGGGACATGGCACAATGGTTGCTTTTCCGAGAATGCTGGAAGATGGGAATTCAACTCTACAGAGCTTTACAGAGAAAATGGAACAGCAGGGATTGAAGATATCGACTGAAGTTCTTGATGTAATGAGAATTCCTGCAACTGAAAGGATTTCTGAGCACCTGAACATCAAGACAGGCGAAGAGATTATCTATTCAAAACGTCTTAGAAAGGTGGATGGAGAACCTATAGCACTTTTTGAGAATTATCTCTGTACCGGAACAGGTGTAACGGAAAAGGATAATTTCAGTGGCTCTATCTATAATCTTTTTGAAAAAAAATACGGCATAAAAATCTCCGGCGCAGAAAAAGTTATCGAAGCGGATGTGGCCCGGGCTGAAGATGCATCTTTACTGAATATTCCGACAGGAGATCCTATTCTCATTATCAGAAATACAACCTACGACTCTGAGAATAATCCGATTGAACATGCAGAGGGTATCTACAGGGCTGACTCCTACAAATACTTAGTCAGATTGAAAC
>DAOVYP010000481.1 GCA_030635565.1 Spirochaeta sp.
AATAGGGGACAGACCACGGTTTCGATGGCCTTCAAAAGGCGTGTCTTATTTAAACCGTGGTCTGTCCCCTATTCCCTTAATTTATAAAGTAGTTATACAGGAAATTATTTAATAACTGGTTAGACTTTTGAACGATCCGATCAGCCGTTTCAAAGGGATACGAACAATAACTCCTGTAGAACCGCAGCAGGAGAGAAGGCGCACCGGACATGGATGCAGAAGTCATCGAGAATGATCACCATGCGAGGTCAGATTTCGTACGAAAATTCGTACAGTGTTCGAGACCAGCTTCAACGCCCCTACTCGGCCCTGATGAAAAGCCTCCAAGGAGAATTTTACAATTCTGGAATGATCTAGACCTACTGCCGAAGGACGTTGAAGGGTGCATTGACTCATGGAGCAAGCTCAAGGCTCAGGGATTCGAAATCTTCCTCTTCGATGAACGCCGGGCTAGGGCTTTTATTGCTCAACGACTTGGAAATCGATACGAGCAGGCGTACGACCGGTGTTACCACCCAGCAATGCAGTCAGACTATTTCCGGCTCTGTTATATTCTGGTCGAAGGTGGCCTGTACGTGGATGCCGACGATGTCTATCAGGGCATGGACATCGATTACCTCTTCACTGACAGTCGGCTGAAGGTCAACCCGCTCTGTTATGACTCGACTATGGACAGAATGGTGCCGCATTCTGTCTTCATGCAGCCGGGCTCAAATTCATCGGGATGGATCTTCTACTTCAACAATAACCCATTGATTGCGGGGCGGAACCATCCTTTAGTTCAGCGGGCACTATCTAGTGCTACCACCTCAATCGAGCGACAAGTGACGGGCATATTTCCGGAGATACAGTCAACGACCGGACCAGGAAACCTGACTAAGTCCATATTCGCAGCTTCCGCCGAACGCCGTCTGATCGAAGAGAACCTGGTAGTGCTTCGCAATTGGGAATCCGTAGCGACCAGCATGTGGCCGCTCAGCTATCGAAACGACGCAAGGAATTGGAGACTGTCGAATCAACGAGGTTTTCTCGGATGATTGACCAGACATACACAAAGGGGGCCATTTGAACCTCTCACACCCAATGAAAGCACCGATGCGCCTTCTGTATCGTTTTGGGATGAGGGGGCGGCGTCTCCTTCCGAAGCAAAGATGTGAAGCGTTTGGAGCATCCGCGAACGGCGTCCAGAAGATTGGGAAACTCTATGTAATCAACCTTGATCGCCAGACAGACCGATGGTTCGAGATGGAGCAGGAACTCAAGCACGTGAAAGATGCATCGGGAAGAGAACTAATAAGCCTTGTCGAGCGATTCTCTGCTATCGATGCAAGGACCTTCGCACAACCGCCACCGAGTACCGATGATGTGGATCCGTTCTATACGTTGAGAGATCAACTTTTTGTGGAGCCCCAACCACACGCCCTGCCTGACCGATTCGAACTCAATCGTCCTATCCGGATGAGCCGGCCAGAGGTCGCTGTTGCACTCTCACACATCGAGGTCTGGAGGAAAATCGCCGCGGGAGATAAATCGTACTGTCTTGTTTTGGAAGACGACACCTGGTTTCGTCCTGGGTTTGCCCATCTCCTAGATCAAGCATGGACGGAGATCGGCGTAGGCATTGATGGTGGGGTGCCCTTTGATATCCTGTATCTCTCGTACGAGGAGGCGAGGCACGGAGCTCCGAAGACCTTTCTTTCGAGCAGCGTCTTTCGACCTACCCGGGGCCTCTGGCATCTCGCTGGCTATGTCCTCTCCCGTAAGGGCGCATTGAAGCTCCTCAATCTTCTGCCGTGTTGTGGCCCGGTCGATCTTTGGATCAATCACCAGTTTGGCGCACTCGATGTTCGGGCAACTCGCCGCTCCATTATCGCTCAGCGTCGGGATGGTGGCTCTACCAACTCATACTCTGTGCTACCGGCGCTGACGAAGATAGGTGTCATAGACAGCGAAGGTGCGGCGCTCTTTCAGTCTCGGCCACCGGCGGGCCCAGTGTTTGCATTCGGTCCAGAGGACTCCGGCTTGTCTGCTCTCGCTATGGCTCTTTCAATGTTTGGCTACCGGTGCTGCAGCGACCTCCGGCAACTTCCGGAGTCAGAGTTCGAACATCTCCTCTCAGGGAGTGGGAATCGAGTATTCGACGCCTACGTAAACATCGGAACTCTGACGACACGAGTCCTGGAACTCAGGGAACGCTACCCTTCGGCCAAGTTTATTTTCACTTCGGAAAATGGAGGAACCAGTGAGACGTCTCTACTTGACATAGTCGCGAACAATAATCTTGATCTTGTTTTACTTGCGCCGAATTCAGCCAACAAGTGGCAAGTCATCTGCGAACACCTCAGGTGCGCGCCGCCGTTCTGCTCATATCCGGAGGTCACCGACCTCG
>DAOVYP010000261.1 GCA_030635565.1 Spirochaeta sp.
CTTAGTAATCAACAAGGGCGGACAACCCGGTCAGAGGAAACTTTTCAACCAACGCAGCATCCCGTTTCACATTCGGACACACCGGCTGATAGGCAATCAGTACTTCCCGGGCTCCCGCTTCCGCGGTCATTTCCGCTTCGGCGATAGTCGTACATTTGAACTTGGTGATTCCCGCCGCAATCTGCAGTTTCACCACTTCGTCCATTTTGTGAGTCTTCACATGCGGCCGCAGGCGGGAGGCGTTACCTTTTACAAATTCCAGCATATGCTGAATGTTCTGCTCCACCCGGTCGGGCCACAGCAATAATGCCGGAGATACCAGCTCTTCCACATCGGCTGTCGAATACCACGGATTGTCACTCATTTCGATTATTTTATCCGGGATAGATATTTCCAGTCCATCAGCGGCTTCCCGTTACCTTGGGAATTTGCATCATGGTTCCAGCCGGGATACCATCTACCGAAAGAATATGAAAAATAAGTTTAAAGCCAATCTCACCGAAGGCGATCCCGGGAATACCATCATGAAACTCACCGGTCCCATGATGATCGGGATGATCGGTATGGTGATATTCAACCTGGTGGATACCTTATATATCGGCCGATTGGGCACCGAAGCCCTGGCGGCCATGAGCTTCACCCTGCCGGTGGTGATGCTCCAGGGCAGCATCTCCATGGGACTGGGGGTGGGCGTATCGGCGGTGATATCCCGGGCCATCGGCGCCGGTAATCGGGAGAAGGTGAAACGCCTCACTACCGACAGCCTATTCCTCTCGGTTCTCATCGTTACCGCCTTTGTCGTCCTTGGGTATCTCACCATCGATCCTCTCTTCCGCCTGCTGGGTGCCGAAGGCGAGCTTCTGATCCTTGTGAAACAGTACATGAGTATCTGGTATGTCGGTGTGCCCTTTGTCGTGATTCCCATGATCGGGAACAGTGCCATCCGGGCGGCGGGGAACACAGTTATTCCCAGCGGCATCATGCTCACCGCCATCACCGTTAATATTGTTCTGGATCCGCTGCTTATATTCGGAATCGGCCCATTCCCGAGGATGGAGCTCGCCGGAGCGGCTCTGGCCACGGTGATCGCAAGATCGACGACCCTCATCGTCTCCCTCCTGGTGCTTCGCTTCCGCTTCAACATGCTCACGGCCCGCATTCCATCCGGAGGGGAACTCCGCTCATCCTGGGGAAGTGTGCTCTTCATCGGACTTCCCGCTGCGATTACTCAGGTGATTCGCCCCTTTTCCATGGCCGTCATCACCCGGATGGTGGCAGGATTCGGCGCCGCCGCGGTGGCCGCCCTGGGGGTGGGAACCCGTGTGGAGATGTTCATTTTGGCCCCGCTGTCGGCGTTGGGAGCGGTGCTGGTGCCGTTTATCGGTCAGAACCTCGGAGCCCGGCGGCCGGATCGGGTGAAGACGGGACTTCGTTTCAGTTTCCGGTTTGCCCTCATCCTGGGGACGGCAGCCTTTGTCCTTCTCCTCCTGGCAGGAAGGTCCGTCGGGCGGGCCTTCAATCCGAATCCTGAAGTTGTCAGAATCGTCGGTCTCTACCTGGCTGTCGTTTCGGCGGGTTACGGGCTTCAGGGTATACTCCTCATCTCTGCCAACGCCTTCAATGCCATGGGCCACCCTTACCGGTCGGCGGCATTGAACCTGTTCAGGATGTTCGGCCTCTACATTCCACTGGCCCTGCTGGGTTCCCGGGTTCTCGGGCTGCCGGGAATCTTCGTCGGGGCCTCGGTGTCCGCCGTAATTGCCGGTGTGCTGGGGGGATTCTGGGTGATGCGGACGGTATCGGGGCTCGAAAAAAAATGATGGTATAATCCCACCATGTCTAAAGACGGAATGAATTACGCGCCGGACATGTCCGGTATGGAAAAAGTGGTGAAGCCCGGAGAATTCGTATTCGCCGCATCTCACTTCGATCATGGTCACATCTACGGGCAGATCAGCGGACTGGCGAATGCCGGCGGCATACTCAAAGCTGTTTACGAGCCCGATGGATCCAAGCTGGAGTCGGTGCTTAAAATCCATCCGAAAGTAAAAGTCGTCAGGGATTTCCGGGAAATCCTGGAGGACGATGAAATCCGGCTCGTCACATCCTCGGCCATACCGAACCTGCGCTGCGGCATCGGCCTTGAGGTGATGAATGCCGAAAAGGACTACTTCACGGACAAGGCGCCCTTCACAACCCTGGATCAGCTGGAATCGGCCCGGGCCAAGGTGAAGGAAAGCGGCCGGAAGTACATGGTGTGCTATTCCGAGCGCCTCATGAACGAATCGGCCTGGCATGCGGGCGAATTGATCCGGGACGGTGCACTGGGCAGGATTTTGCAGGTACTCAGCCTGGCCCCTCACAATCTGGCGGCTTCGACTCGTCCGGATTGGTTTTTTCAGAAAGAGCGGTCCGGCGGCATATTGAACGACATCGGTTCACATCAGTTCGAGCAGTTCCTGTACTACGCCGCTGCCGGTGATGGAAAGGTTAATTTCGCCCGGGCGGAGAATCTGGCCACCCCCGAATATCCGGACTTTGAGGATTTCGGAGAAGTGAGCCTGACATTGGATAACGGCGTATCGGCCTACTTCCGCTGTGACTGGTTCAACCCCGCCGCCTCTCGGACCTGGGGTGACGGACGAACCTTCGTCCTTGGAACTGATGGATATCTGGAGACAAGAAAGTATGTCGATGTCGCCCGGGGCGAGGGAGATAAAATCTTCCTTGTGGATCAGAAACGGGAAACTGAGATTGACTGCAGGGGCAAAATTGGTTATCCCTTTTTCGGCCGGCTCATCCTGGATGTCCTGAATCGAACTGAAAATGCCATGACTCAGGAACACGCTTTCAAGGCAGCCGAACTGGCTATGAAGGCCCAGGTGATGGCCGACGGGTAAAGGTCTGCCAGGCGTCCGCGATTACCAGGTCGCCCCCCGAAAGAATTGAGTTCAGGAGAACCCAAAGCCCTTTCAGTTGATGGTGTGTTTTCCATGCCGAAGCTCCTGGTGGTCAGCATAAAGAAACTGATAAATAGACATGATAACCATTTATATTATTTCTGATATACTCCCTTAAGCTGGAGAAACTATGAACAGAGGAAAAATAACAGATGCTCTTAAGAGTGGCCGGATTCTTGTTGCAGATGGAGCCTGGGGCACCGCCCTGCAGTCCAGAGGTTTAAAAGGCGGGGAGAGTCCGGAGCTATGGAATACAGAACATCCGGAGCTGGTACTTGAAGTTGCTGCATCTTATATAAAGGCCGGATCCAATATTATTGAAACAAATACCTTTGGTGGAAACAGATACAAACTCGAACACTTTGGTCTTGGAAACAGAGTTCTGGAACTTAATAAAGCCGGTGTGAAAATATCAAGAGAGGCTGCAGGAGAAGAGAACTGGGTTATTGCTTCCATGGGGCCAACTGGCAGGATGACTCTAATGGGAGATGTTTCAGAAGAGGATTTTTATGATGTTTATAAAGAACAGGCAGAGGCCCTTGTACAAGGGGGAGCAGATGCAATAGTTATTGAGACAATGAGTGCCCTGGATGAGGCCATTTCAGCGGTTAAAGCCGTAAAAGAAAATACTGATCTTGAAATTATCTGTACCTTTACTTTTGAACCTACATTACAGGGAGAGTTTAAAACAATGATGGGAGTAAGTCCTGCAGAAGCAGCGGCAGCTGCAGTAGATGCAGGGGCAGATATTGTAGGTGCAAACTGCGGTAAGGGGTACAATGGAATGAAACAGATTATCGATGAAATAAGAACAGTTCTCCCGGATGTTCCGATAATTATCCAGGCGAATGCCGGTTTGCCGGAACTTATTAATGGCGAGTCTGTATTCCCGGCCACACCACAAGAGATGGCAGATCAGAATTCTTTATGGATAGAAGCAGGTGCAAACATAATTGGCGGATGCTGTGGAACTACAGATAAGCATATCAGTGCAATCAGGAATGCTGTTGAATCTGCTGAATAGTCAGAATGAATACAATGGATAAAATCATAGCCCTTTTATCAGAATTAAATGGTGTATTTGCTGTAGCGCAAATAGCAGATAATAATAGAACTCAAATAATTGATCTGGAAAATAGTTATGAAAAAAGGGGGGGTATCGGCCTTCAAAACCTGGGTATCCGTATGGTTTTAGAGTGTGATATCGTATTTGCAATACTTAAGGATGCCAGTTTCAGACCTCCTCCAGGAGCAACTGTTTTTATGGTTGAGGATCAGGACAATGATAGAAAAGAGACTGATCATCTCCTTAAGATAAGGGAAAAAGAATATTGTATTATAGGAGAAGAACTGATAGGCAAAGCA
>DAOVYP010000573.1 GCA_030635565.1 Spirochaeta sp.
AGTAAAGGGAAACTTCATCCTTCTGTCGAGCTTGGTAAAAAGTTATTGATCACCACTGATCAGAATAATCTCATCGTCGATTATCAAATCATGGACCATCTATCGGATTCCGAATCAGTCCAGGAACTTGTAATACGGATGACCTCAAAATATCCGGAAATAGAGAGCTGGAGTTTTGATAAAGGATTTTTCAGTAAGGATAACAAAGCACTTATTATGCCTTATGTGAATCATCTGATCATGCCGAAAAGAGGGAAACGAAATAGGTTTGAGAACGAGTATGAGTCAACAAAAACATTCAAGCTCTACAAGGGTAAGCATAGCGCTGTTGAGTCCAATATTAATGAGCTCGAACATTGTGGTCTTGGACGGTGTCCGGATAAAGGGTATGACCATTTTAAACGATATATTGGCCTTGGAGTCATCGCATATAATCTACGAAGAATTGGCAAGAAGCTCATTCAACAGGATTATCAATTCAATAGGCAATTGAACTCCAAACCTGCCTGACAAACATTTTTTTGAGTCTCATTTCCTTGTTGAGGAGGGAAGCTGTGCCCTGAAATGATCCCTGATGATGTAAAATTGTTGAAATCTATCTGAATCAAAGAAAAAATCCCATTTTCATCACCGAGCATCCATCATTGGGTACGCTTCGTGTTTCTGAAATTATCCGGTAGGGAGTATTTAAAAAAAAGAGCTGTTTTCTGAGAGACACTAAGTAATAATTGTCCAATAGGAGGATGTTCTTCATCGACCTGTGGTAACGCTCAATCTTGCCTTGTGTTTGAGGGTGAAAGGGCCGGCCCCGAGAATGATTCATGTGATGGGACTTCAGGAACTCTTTCAGATATCCGGAAAGGTAGCAGAACCCATTATCGCTTAAGAGCCGAGGTTTCATCTCGACATGTTCCGCCTTCATCCCTGTCTCAGTGATGGCATATTCAACGTCAAAGTCACCTCCTCGGCAGTTATCTGAGTGCAGAGTTTCCAGGCGGCTGATTCAGATATTCATTGATCGGAACCCGTATCGGTAATGCTACCGTCGATGCCGAAGCTCTGATCCGGTTCGCCGTTCCGGCCGAATCTCCACGTCGCCATGATTTTCTCCTCGACACCTCCGTCCACATCCGCCAGCAGCCGATCGGTATCGCTTAGTCCTGTCGCGACGATTCTCCCGTTTCCATCCATTGCGACTGCAAAGGCCATGTCCTGATCTCCGTTGGCGGTGCCTTTCATTAACACAGGGCCCGCTTCTCCGAAGGTGCGATCGATCTGACCGGTTTCCGTTAGTCTCCAAATCGATGCCGCGTTTCCGAGATGCCCCGCAACGACAATGTTCCCGGCAGAATCGAGAAGGATGTCCGAACCGTAGGATGTATACAGACTGTTGTCGCTCAGATTGTCGACGTAGCGCCCGTTGACGGCAAAGTACGTGTCCAGAGATCCCGATGGGGAGAACGCCCACATCGCCATACGTTGAGCACCCCCTTCCACGCCTGCAGAGCCGGTTGCCAATATTCGACCGTTTCGATCGACACAAATTGCCGATCCATCACTCATTCCAGCTTCCTTATATGCTCTTGATGCCGCGAAAGAAAGGTCCTGTTCACCGGAGGAGGTGAATCGCCAGAGAGTGAAATAATATCCGGGAGTATCA
>DAOVYP010000402.1 GCA_030635565.1 Spirochaeta sp.
CCTGCGTGAGGCGCTCACCTTCGACGAGATCCACCTCGAGGATCTCGCAGACATAGCCGGGGCGTCCGGGTCTCATCAGCACCTGGACCAGGACGCGGTACTTGCCCGGCTGGAGCCCGACGACCTCGTACCGCCCGTTACTGTTCGTCCTGGTCTGGTGCGCGCGGTAGCCCTCGCTTCCCTTGAGAACATCGGGACGGGAAAAAATCCGGGCGACGGTCTCGATGCAGCCCGGACCGGAGACCCTCATCACGGCGATGGCGCTGCGACCCCTGGGCGTGGCCAGGGCCTGAATGAGATCGTCAAGGTGGTATTCGGAATCCATCAGGGAGCCTGTTCGATGAGTTCTCCGGCGAAAGAACGTCCGAGCTGCCTGAAGGCTGCGCTCATCGCCTGTTGACTGTCCGAGGCCTGGCTGGTTTTGGTAATTTCGGAACGGTACAGAGTAACCTGCCGCTGAATGTCCGACATGGCAAGGGTTCCTGAAACACGGACTGTGTAGCTGTCTCCGTTCTGCTCGAAACTTTCCAGGGTTACAGTCCCATGTATCACCCGGTCGTATCTATCGGCAAAACGTGGATCGGCCTTCAGGTCACGAAGAAGAGCCCTTTCGGTCCGGGTGAACATCTCAACGGGATCAAGATCCATGATGTCGATGTTGAATCCGTCGGCAACGAGATCGTCGAACAGCCCTCGAGCAGCGTCGGGGGAATTCAGGGTGTTTCCGGCAAGATCTGTTTCCAGGATGAGAATCCCCATGGGAATCGTCCTGATTCTGGACAGGGCCTCATATTCAGCCTTCATCCTTGCTCTCTCCAGGGCGATTATCATGTTATCGGAATAAGTATCCCCGGACTCATCGAGATACTCCAGAAACGGATCGGCGCTTGGCGCAATCGCAACAAACTGCGTTCCGGCAAATGAAATCTCGGGCTGCAGGAATCTGACCACTCCTTCTTCGTCCGAGAGAATACGGGCCTCCGCAGTGGAGGGTGAGCCGTCTCTGGCATTTCTCGGATAGGTGATTACGAATTCTGCGTTTCCCACGGGTTTCCCGCCGCCGCGTACCGAAAACACAAGCGGAGAGTTTGGTCTGGCCCCGACGTAGGCCTGGTCAGGCACCGAGATAATACTAAAATCCAGGATGTCCATGACTCTTTCCACTTCGCTCAATGCTGTCCGGTACCCCGAAATGTTTCCGTCGCTTTCGGCAACACCTGCGGCAGCCGCCCAGATCAGCGCCGCCTCATAGGCGTTGCCGTCGCTTTCGGCGGCCCTGGCCCGGGTTTCAAAATCCAGGAAACCGATGCTGGCTGTTCCGGTGAGAATCGCCAGAGCGGCGGATTGTTTTTCGAAAGCTTCCCTGTCCCAGGTGATATCCACCACATAGGTGATGGATCCCTCAGGATTCTTCCATCCTTCTTTATGAATAATACTCACGCCGTCCACCTCGGCGTACTCCGGGTTTCTGATCATGCGTTCCAGCTCATCAAGCAACGTTTTTACGGCAATTCGGCCCTCTTCACTCCAGTTCTCCGGGTTTCCGAGATTCAAGGATTCGAGGATTTTCTCTTTTAAATTATCAATAGCCGTGGATTTTGCTGATGCCGGTGTCTCAGCCTCACCTTTACCCCTGAAAGCCCTGTCAGATTCGGTGTCCGCTGCGGTTATGTCGGCCCATTCGGGAGTTTCGTCTCTGACACCCGGAACTCCAGCGCATGAGACAATGAGCAGGATAATGGAAAGTAAGGCAAGTGAGCGTGTCTTCATCCGTACCTCTGAATCCGTTACTCCCGGTTGACGAGTATATGTTCAAGCCGAAGGTTTGATATATTCCGGCCGGAAACCCTGAGTTCATAAAATGCTCTTGTCTCATTATCCGACATCGCCCACGTTTTTTCCAGCGGGATAATAATTCTGTAGGGAGAATCCCCGGAAATTTCATCATTGATGATTACCGCACCCGAAATTTTTCCGGATATGGGGTCTGCAACGGTTAATTCGGCACTCTCATCACCGGTAATTTTCCGGAATGCCAGCTGACCTCCGCCCCCGGCCGGGAATCGGACGACGGAAGAAGGGGGCAGTATCAGGGAGCCATTGTCGACTACGGCTCCGAAGCTGAATTCGATTTCCTGATGAATGTCCTCATCTTCAAAACCTTCGGAAATTCTCATACCCCCGTCGATATTCCGGTAAAATGTGAATCGGTCCGCTTCGACGTCACGGTCTTTATATCCGAACTCGGTGAGCAACCCCGTAAAACCGTCCTCTCCTCCAAGTGATACCCTGACGGATTCACCATGGAACTTCAAAGTGGAACCCCAATGACCGGAAGTAACCGTATCTCCGTCCGCCAGCCAGACGAAATCAAGACCGTTTTTCACAGGCAGGAACAGAACTGTGATACTGACCGGATCATCTCCGGTTTCCGGCAAAGGGAAAAACGATAAATACGTTTCTTCACCATTCATCATCAGAGTGAGTCCCTTCCCCTCGGATACAGCAAGGACTATTGAGAACTCTTCGTCGTCTTCAATCTTCAGAATTTGTCCGGTTTTCTCCTCTTCCGGCTTGATGCCGAACGTCAGAGAGAATGGTTTCCACTCTCCATCACTGCCGTAAGGCAGGCGTACACCATTCCAGATGAGGCCATCTCCATCTGAAAACCGGAAACCCATGCCATCCCCCGTGAATACAGGTCGGGGCTTCCCCAGGATAATCGGTTCCGTATCCAACCCGGGCGCCGAGTCGTTTTTCAGGGTTCCGTCGAAGTGCATGAGAATCGGATAAGACTCCGGTGGTCCGAGATTGTCCCTGCCCGGCGGCAGGGATTCAACTGTGTACAGGTCTGTGGAAAAGGAACGGACCGGTCGTTCTTCAGCAGAAGGTTCGTCAAGATGAAGTTCGACTGTCAATGACCGTACCCCGGGGCTGTTTCCCGCATTCAGTATTACTTCATTCCAGCCGGCGGAAGAGAATCCCTCCGCCACAGGTTTCGCAGCCTGAATCGATCGGAGCCAGGGAGC
>DAOVYP010000023.1 GCA_030635565.1 Spirochaeta sp.
GAAAGCCTCAGGAAAGAGATTTCCGACCGTTTTTACGATGAAATCATCTCCGGCCGCTTCATTCCCGCGGGTCGGATCCTGGCCAATGCAAGACCGACGAGCCCGATGAAGAACTATAACAACTGCTTCACCATCGATGTGGAGGATTCTCTGGAAGCGATTTATGAATCACTCAGAGAGGATGCCGTCATCAGCAAGATGGGCGGAGGAGTCGGTTTCGACATCTCAAAGCTGCGTCCCAAGGGTGATACCCTCTCCCGGGGTGGAGAATCCTCCGGTGTGGTGAGTTTCCTGAGGATTTTCGATCAGAGCGCTAAAACAATCATGACCGGCGGCCAGCGCCGGAGTGCCCACATCGCACTATTGGATATCTCTCATCCCGATATTGAAGAGTTCATTACCGTCAAACAGGGCGATAAGAACAAGGAACTCACTCAGTTCAATATTTCGGTGAAAATCACCGACGAATTCGTATCGGCCGTCGAGAAAGACGGTGATTTCGATCTTTCTTTCGGCGGTAAGGTGTACAGGACCCTTCGAGCCCGGGATCTTTACGACAAGCTTGCAAAGAACGCCTACATTCATAACGAGCCGGGGATTTTCAACGCGGATTCGGTTCAGCGTTACAACAACGGTTACTGGGCCTTCAAGATGGATCGGGTGAATCCCTGCGGGGAACTGGTGATGCCTCCCTATTCACTGTGCTGCCTGGCGGCCATGAACCTCTCGGCCTTCGTCACGGAGCCCTACACCGATAGTGCCCGTTTTGACTTTGATGGCTTTTCAGATTCAGTGGCAACGGGAATCCGCTTCCTGGACAATGTATTGGAAGTTACCGACTACCCCCTGGACAAGATTGAAACATTTTCAAAGCAATGGCGTCGGGTAGGATTGGGATTCACGGCTTTGGGGACCGCCATGAGCATGCTGGGAATCACCTACGGGTCGGACGAGTCCATCACTTTCGCATCGGACATGTCCCGTACGCTCAGGGACGCCAGTTACCGTGCCTCTTCCGCACTGGCCGCCGAGAAGGGTGCATTCCCTGCTTTTGACTCGGAAAAAATTCTCGATGCCGAGTTTGTCCGGAAACTGCCTGATGATATTCGTCGGGAAATCAGGGAACATGGTCTCCGAAATATTCAGATGAATACAGTAGCCCCAACAGGAACCATCAGTCTCTCTGTCGGTCAGAACTGTTCCAGCGGGATCGAGCCGGCTTTTGCCCTGCAGTACGACAGGAGCATCCGGACCGGCAGGGGCGATGACGTGAAAACCGAAACGGTTTACGATTCAGCCTGGCTGGCCTGGAAAGATACCACTGGTGAAGAGAAAGCCCCGGACTGGATGGTAACTGCCGCGGACATCGATCCCTACCGTTCCATAGATCTGCAGGCCGCGGTTCAGGAAAACGTCGACCACAGTATTTCCAAAACACTGAACCTGCCCCCGGGCACCACTTTCGATCAGTACAAAGATCTTTTCCTTTATGCCTACCGGAAAGGACTCAAGGGTTTCACCACATTCAATCCCGAAGGCAGCATGAAGGGCATACTCGAATATTCGGAAAAGACCGAGGGCGAAACCATATCCCGGGATGCCGCTCCCTCCCGGCCTGTGGAACTGCCCTGTGACATCCACCGGGTCAAGGTGAAGGGGAAGCAATACATCGTTATTACCGGTCATTACAACGGCAGCCTCTATGAGGTGTTCTGGATCGATGTACCCGATGATCAGGAGGTTCGCATCAACGGTTACACGAAAGGCATAGTCCGGAAGATGGAAAAAGGCCGATACGACCTGGTGATGGGTGACAAGAATCCCCGGTTGGTTCTGGAGGATTTCACATCGGTTTATGACACTCCCAATGCATCACTGGCCCGCTTCGTTTCCATGGCCCTCCGCCACGGCACCCCCCTGCAGTTCATTATCAAGCAGCTGCAGAAAGATACACATTTCACTGACTTCGAACGTGTGGTCGGACGTGTCCTGAAAACCTATCTGCAGGACGGTGAAGAAGTGATTGCCGGTGAGAAGCGCTGTCCCGAGTGCGAGACCGGACTGGTGTTCCGGGAGGGATGCGCGACATGCCCGGCTTGCGGCTGGAGTAAATGTAAATAGGCCGAACCTCTAGAGCCTCTCTAATCCAGATGGTCCAGTGTCACATAAACATCGACGCTCTCTACATCCACGTCATAGAAGGAGTACGTATCCTGTTCTTCGTCTTCAAGGCGAACATCGAACATGCTGTGGGGAAAGTTCTTCAGGTTTACCGAGAATGTTTCACCGTCCATGAGATAGCTGTCTCCCAGCAGATCAGGTCCCCAACTCTTGCTTTTTTGCCGGATATACAGGTAGTACATAGTGAATCCGGTGGTATTCGTGATATAAACATAACCGTCGAAGTCGCCTCCCGGTCCGTTAACGGTGACCTCTCCTGAATAAACCCCGCCGCTGTCATCCAGATTTGCCAGGGAAACGATGATATCTTCCTGTTCGATATCCACGTCATAGAAGCTGTATGTATCCCCTTCCTCGTCTTTCATCATGATGTCGAACACCGATGTCGGATGGCCCGACAGATAAACCCTGTAGGTATCACCGTCATTGAGATAGTCGCCACCGAGCATATTGTCGCCCCAGTAATCATCGCTTTCATGACTGACGAAAACGTAGTAAATCGTGAAACCGGTTTCGTTTGTGATGTCCACGTATCCGTCAAACGCGAACAGAGCCGATGTCAGTAATAGAAATGCTGCCAATACGAATCCAAATCGTTTCATTTCAACATCCTTTGTATGAATCTAGAGCCGTTTGTTCAGGATTTCAAGTTAATTTACCAGGGATCTGCAAGCGGCTTTGAAAACATCACCGCGCTCGAACTCATGTCGGAACATTCCGAAGCTCGTAGCCCCCGGCGAGAGCAGAACCGCATCACCCGGTACCGCTATCCGGTTTGCAGCGGCGACGGCGGCTTCCATACTGTCATACGGGCCGTCGACTTCCACACCTGATGAGCGGAGCCTCGGCAGCCAGGTATCGGTGGCGCTGCCTTTCAGCATGATGATGCGTTTTGGAATCACTGCTGCCGTATCGAAGGGAGCGAAGTCCAGTTCTTTGTCCGTACCGCCTGCTATGAGGACCACCGGCCGGTTCATGGCGTTCACCCCCGCGGCTGCGGCTTCCGGAATGGTGGCGGTGGTATCGTCGTAATATTTAATATCTGCCGCGTCGAGGAACATTTCCATCCGGTATGGTACTCCGGGAAAATCCGAAGCGGCATCCAGTATCATGTCGGAGCCGCATCCCCAGAGCTTTGCCATCGTTGACGCGAACAGTAGATTCATACGGAACGGTTCGCCGGGAACCCTGAGCACTTCAGGAAGTATCTGTTCTCTGTCCGAACCGGAATCCGATCCGGAGATGAACCAGCCCCGGTTTTTTTCATCCAGATATGCACCCCTGAAGTCTGTTCTTTCAGGGCTGCTGCTTCTTATCAGGAAGCTTGTCCCATGCGATTTTTTCGACCACTTTCCGCCATATCCGTCATCCGGAAAGACGGAATAATCATCAGGCTTCAGATTTTCGAATATAATGGTTTTATCCGCTTCGTATTCATCGAAGGAGTCATATCGATTCTGATGATCGTGCATCAGATTGGTGATACAGGCGATTCGGGGATGGAGGATATCCCGGCCTCGAAGATCCGCCAGCTGCCAGGAGGAGAGTTCCAGGATTACCGGATCGCCGGATTTGAGTTCATGGACGAAGGAGAGGGGACTGACCGTGATGTTACCGCCCAGATGTGCACCGGGATGCTTCCGCCGCAGGATATGATGCAGAGCCGTTACGGCTGTGGATTTGCCCTTGCTTCCCGTTACGGCCAGAAGGGGAGAAGCAGATGCCTTCAGGAACAGTGATATGTCGGTTTCGATATTGTTCCTGCCGGCGATCCACGGTGAATCCGACGGGACGGCGGGGTTTTTAACGATAATGTCGGCCGAATCGAAATCCTCTTTCCTGTGCCCCCCGAGAACGTATTGAATTCCCAGTCCTTCCAGTGCGGTGATTGACGGTTCCAGGTCGGCATCACTGCGCAGATCCGTACATGTTATTCTGGCTCCCTGTCCTGCCAGATACCGAGCGGTTTCCACACCGCCTCCGTGAAGCCCGAGGCCCATGATGAGAACCTTAAGTCCTTTTATTTCAGTCTGTTCCATTACTTCGAATCCACTATAGGGAGTGCGGGTTCCATTTGGCAAGCACCGGGTGGAGGGGTAGAATAAGGGATATGAAGTCTTTCATACCGCTGATCGCCGTGTTGTTTCTGGCTTTTTCGGTTTTACCGCTGTACTCACAAACCGATGCGGTGATTTCTTATACCGAGGGAAGAGGTTTCCAGGTTGTCAGGGACGGTCAATCGAAATCTTATGACATCGCAGCCGATGATGTTATCGGGCTGCCTCTTCAGGCGGACGACATGATTCTGACGGATGACGGAAGTTTTGTGGAAATCCTGTTGAACAACAGTACCGTCGTCAAGCTGGCGGAGAACACCACATCTACCATCACATCCCTGGATGGCAGCGGCGGGGGAGTCTTCAGGGTAACCTACGGGCGGATCCGTGTGAAGCTTGCCTTTCTCTTCGGCGGATCAAGACTCTGGATTACCGGACATGATACCGTTGCCGGTGTCCGGAGTACCGACTTCGGTTATGATCTGTTTTACGATCTTGCGGATGAAGCCGGAGAGCGTCAAACGTCTGTGTACTGTTTTGACGGGGAAGTCGATGTACTGCAGTACGATAAGGAAACCGTCAGCAAGATTGATCTTATGGAGATAGATCCCTTTATTCTCCGGGCCGGGAAAATGGTGAAAACCAGATCATCCGATCCGGATAAAAAACTTAAATCGAAGAACATAGATGACGAAATCAGGGCGTATTGGAATGCCTATCCCATTATGACATCTCTTGGAGGGGAGAATCTGGAGGTTTCAGAGAATCTGAACCTTAATTCATCCCTTGATACGCAAAAGGGAACATACGAAACCGGCGGTCGGATTGTCTTCGCCATGGGAGTCGGCATGATGACTATCGGCGGGCTGCTGAAAGCCTTTCTCCCGGACAATACGACTGCGAACAACCTGGCGATTGGAATGCTGGCAATGGGAGGCGCTTCCATCGCAGCCGGTGGCGGGATGATGCTCTATTCGATCAGTCTTCCGTAATCCTGCTGATTGCACTGATTTCCCAGGATTTCTTCGCCTTGGTGAAGCTCAGGGTATCTGTACGGGATACGGACCATGCGGTGATTCCGCCTTCGCTGCCTCCCCCGGGGGGAGTCCAGATCTGATAGCGGGCCTCGATTCGGCCGTCTGCGAGTTCTTTTAGTTCGAGATCGGTTATGCCCCATGGCCAGACACCTGCAGGCAGTTCAGGTTTTTCGTCCCTGATCCAGTCTGAAGCCCTGGGCGGATCGCCAAGTCCCTCATATCCCTGTCGGACCTTGGTGGTGACATAGACGGTATCGATGAGCCGAATGTCGTCTTTACCTGTTTTCTTCGCAAGGCAGTCATTCATGGTTGCAGAGTCCATGGCATCTATGGCCCCGTAGTAGGTTTCGGCGACCTGCATTGGCGTCATACCGGCGGTTACCGGTGTTTCCAGGGCCTTGCGGATTGGAGCGGACACTAATGCCAGAACCGTACCTGTCACTGCGATGGCGGTAAAGAGTTTCCATCCGGATTTTCTGAACCAGCGGCGTGTACTCAGTTCTCTTTCAATTGTCCCGGCTCTCCGGGCGGCTCGTGCTTTACGTTCCGAAATTTCCACGTCCGTCAGATCGGAGACGATACCCTGGCGTCGCCAGAGGTCAATCAGACCTTCCCAATCCTCAAGAGTCGGTATCTCATCTTCAGTCCCGATGAGAGCCTTGCGTATCAGGGCGGCCGCGGCTTCATCAACACCGGGTGTCAGGGAATCCAGAGGGGGCAGGGCACCCCTGCGAATTCGTTCCCTGCGGGCTTCACCGGTTTCATCGGCAAAGGGATCCACGTCGGTTAATGACCGCCAGGCCAGGACACCCAGGGTGAAAGACCATGCGGCTTCCCCTTGAAGGTCGGGGTGAACCCACTGCTCCCGGGCCAGCGACGTTTCGTTATCCGGGTTCAATTCCAGGACCCATGCAGCCAGTTTGGGTGGATAGATAAGGACGCCGCCGTCGGGCAGCCAACGGATCGCCCTGCTGTAAAGTCCTTTCAGGGGATACCCGGCGGCTCTGATGGCTCTGACGGCGGGCAGCAGGCGGCTGATCATTTTCAGATCGACAGGTACATCATCGAAAGGCCGGCTGTTTTCCAGCCAGGGACCGACAGCAACCATATCGCCTTCATACTCGATGAATTTCTCAATTGGCCAGGATGTCGTTGTTCCGGATGCATCTATAATGATTCCCTCGGAATTTCTGATTGAAACAGTATCGGCACTGCTGAATCTTCTGGTGTTGATACCGGTTGGAAAACCCAGTCTGAGTCCGTCGGACGTCTCGCATTCAAGGGCTCCCTCATCGATCCTGTTGATTGTCATAGTGAGTTTCTCCTGTCGGCGCCTGCCGATGGTACTGTTCGTTACGATACATCGACGGAGCCGATCCGGTGTAGTGCTTGAAGACACGGCTGAAGTGATATTCACTGTAGAAATTGAGCCGGTCGGCAATTTCGTATATCGCCAGGGGGGTGTCTGTCAGCAGGGCCGCCGCCGCTTCAACCTTCAGTCTGGTATAATATTTCATCGGGGTGATGTTCAGTTTCTTGCGGAAGAGGCGGATCATGTAGGATTCCGTAATTCCCAGTCTCTCCGCAACTTCCGGCAGCCTGAGCCGGTCGAAAACCTTGTCCTGCATCATGTCCAGGGCCTTTTCCAGATGGATGTTGCCCGGTTCACCAACGGGTATGTCGCCGTCGCCGATGAGATAGAGAAAGGAGATGAACTGGTACAGGGCCGCCTGCCGTCTCACCGAGGATGCGGAACGGCTGCGCTCTTTGAGTTCTTCGAAGAAAAACCTGTAATTGAAGCCGATGTTTTGAGGCGGTTTTGATGTCGTTCTGTAAAGAATTGCCTCCAGTTCGCCGGCTTCGGATGTTTCTTCAATGGTGAATAAAACCGCATAGTAAGAAATCGGGTTGTCGGTTTTCCGGGCTACAATGGCATGGGGAATGCGTGGGGGGCAGATAAACATGGATCCGGGCTGCACGGTGTGCAGCGTTCCTCCGACACGGAAATGCCCTTCGCCTCCGATGAAGTAGTGCAATTCGAACTGTCTGGCCCGATGGCTGTGATGCCGTGTATGCCATTTTATGTCTTCGGCGTTCTTCAGTTGGTATACGAATACGATATCCTGGAGCTGAATGAGCATCTTAAGGTCAATTTTATGCATCAAAATCACTTTCTGTCCATTACCTCTCTCTGATTCGAATATTATGCTGTTATTCCAACCCTCAAGAATGGAGACAATCCGATGAATATAGTACTGGGAATCGATAATGGTACCCAAAGCACTAAAACCATGTTCTACGACGTGGATTCAAAAAAAGTTGTGGCTATGGCTTCGGCGAAGCACGACATGATTGCCGAAGAGGACGGTACCCGTGAGCAGAAGGCCGAATGGTGGATCGATGCGCTTCTCAGCTGTCTGGATCAGGTGGATCCGGAGATCCGGGCTTCGGTCAAGGCCGTCGGTGTGTCCGGTCAGCAGCATGGATTTGTCGCCATCGATAAAGACGGAAATCCGCTTTACAAGGTGAAACTCTGGTGTGATACATCTACCGCTGGTGAATGTGATGAAATGACCGAGGCCTATGGGGGTACAGACAAACTGCTTTCGGAGGCCGGAAACCTGATAGCCCCGGGGTATACAGCCAGCAAGATACTCTGGCTGAAGAAAACATATGGAAATTTGTACGAAAAGATGCGCTGGGTCCTGCTTCCCCATGATTACCTGAATTACTGGCTCACCGGCGAAGCCGTGATGGAGTACGGCGACGCTTCGGGAACCGGACTGCTTAACGTGAGGAAGAGGATATGGCAGGAGGACCTGATTCGATCGGTGGACCCCGATCTTCCCGGCAAGCTGCCCCGGCTGATCGGACCGGATGAAGAGGCCGGCCGCATCACGGCGGAAACGGCGGCCCGAACCGGCCTGCCTGAGGGTATCCCGGTCTCCAGCGGAGGCGGCGACAACATGATGGGGGCCGTGGGAACCGGTACCGTCAGCGACGGTGTCATCACCATGAGCATGGGAACCAGCGGTACCCTGTACGGGTATTCGGACAAACCCATTATCGATCCCGAAGGCATCCTGGCCGCGTTCTGTTCCTCCACCGGGGGGTGGCTGCCACTGCTCTGCACCATGAACTGCACTGTAGCAACCGAGCTGACCCGCGACCTTTTCGGGATGAACGTCAGGGAAATCGACGCCACCGGTGCCGAGGCTCCCCCCGGGGCCGAAGGCGTCACCATGCTGCCTTTTTTCAACGGTGAGCGTGTCCCCAACCTACCCAATGGTAAAGCGAGCATCATGGGCCTGAATACCACAAACTACACAAAAGAGAACCTGGCCAGGGCCTCACTGGAGTCCGCGATATACGGCATGAAAATCGGTCTGGACCGGTTCCGGGAACTGGGATTTGATGCAAGGCAGATCCGGATGATCGGCGGCGGCGCCAGGAGCCCAATCTGGCGGCAGATGGCGGCGGATGTCCTCGGTGTCCCGGTGCTCATTCCCGAGCAGGCCGAAGCCGCTTCCCTGGGTGCGGCCCTTCAGGCCTGGTGGATGCTCGAGGGGGGGGGCGGCGAAAAGCTTGACACCATCATCGGCGAGCACGTCACCGTGGACGAGAGCGCTTCCTGTGAGCCGAATCCGGCCCTGCGCGGCGCCTATGACGAGGGCTACGGGCGCTACCGCAGCTGGCTGGATGCTTTAGCACATTTGTACAGGTAGTTCATGACTCCACTGAAAAAAGCAATCTTGACGCAAATACGGCGTTGCAACAATGACAGTAGTCTTCCCTGCTCTCATTCGGAAATGAAAAGAACTTATCATTCCTCTCATTCGTTTGGGAATCTACTCTTTTTTCAGTGGAGTCATTAATACGGCGGTTCGCCGCTGCAATAAATATCAGGAGTAATTTTAATGAGCGACTTTTTTATCGGCAATAAAGAGTACTTTCCGGGAATCGGTAAAGTGGCTTTCGAGGGCAGCGGATCGGATAATCCTCTGGCTTTCAAGTTCTACAATCCGGAACAGGTGGTCGGCGGCAAAACCATGAAGGATCAGCTACGGTTCTCCATCGCTTACTGGCATTCTTTCTGCGGAGACGGCGGGGATCCCTTCGGCAGCCCCACCATCAATCATCCATGGCGGAATACCGATCCAATGACTTCGGCAAAAAACAAGCTGGATGCGGCCTTCGAATTCTTCACCAAGATCGACGCCCCGTTCTACTGCTTCCACGACGTGGATATGGCACCGGAAGGCGGAAATCATGCCGAATCCGAGAAGAATCTTATAGCCATGACCGATCTGGCTAAAGAGAGGCAGGAGGCCACCGGCGTCAAGCTTCTCTGGGGTACCGCCAACATGTTTTCCCATCCCCGCTACATGAACGGAGTGGCAAGCAATCCCGATTTTCAGGTTGTGGGACATGCGGCTCATCAGGTGAAGGCGGCCATTGATGCCACCATCAAGCTGGACGGACAGGGTTATACCTTCTGGGGCGGCCGGGAAGGTTATATGACTTTGTGGAATACAGACATGAAGAGGGAACTGGACCATATAGGCCGTTTTCTGGGTATGGCCAGGGATTATGCCGGAAAGGCCGGTTTTACCGGTACCTTCTATATCGAACCCAAGGCGATGGAACCTTCCAAACACCAGTATGATTTCGATGCGGCGACGGTTATCGGGTTCCTGAAAACCTATGGCCTGGACAAGGACTTCAAATGCAATATTGAAGCCAATCATGCGACACTGGCCGGTCATGATTTTGTGCATGACCTCAGGACCTGTCGGGATGCCGGTCTCCTGGGCAGTGTCGATGCCAATCGGGGTGATCTGATGAACGGCTGGGACACCGATGAGTTCCCTACCGACGTCTATCAGACCACCCAGGCCATGCTTGAAATTCTGGCCATGAATGGGTTCACGACAGGCGGCCTGAACTTCGATGCCAAGAGGCGGAGGAACTCCACCGATTCCGAGGATCTGTTCCTGGCTCATATCGCTGGTATGGACGCTTTCGCTCTCGGTCTTATTACAGCTCAGAAAATTATCGATGATGGTAAACTGGCTGAAATGATTAAGGCCCGCTACGCCAGCTGGGATTCCGGCGATGGTGCGGCTTTCGAAGATGGAAAGCTGACCCTTGAGCAGCTGGCCGCCATGGGCGAATCAGGCGAACCTGAAACTATCAGCGGCAAGCAGGAGTACATTGAGAGCCTTGTGAACGGATACCTCTTCGGCTGA
The DNA here is from genome assembly GCA_030635565.1 of Spirochaeta sp. Taxonomy (GTDB): domain Bacteria; phylum Spirochaetota; class Spirochaetia; order DSM-2461; family DSM-2461; genus UBA2779. Next base: position 10,525 of record DAOVYP010000023.1, read on the forward strand.
AGAACCGCTCAGGACATCGACTTATTCTGGGGAAAGGGGCGGTTGTTATTCAACCGCCTCTTTTTCGCGTAATCTATCGGTGTAATGACTTCTGATGCCGATGATTAAACAGAGACTCTTTTAAAAATGCGCCTTTGGCCCGTGTTCGGCGGTGCTCGAAATGCCTCTGTAGCTTTGCTATACTGCGCTTTCTGTGTTCCGGCGGCAGCGAGCTGCGATTCTCGCTCGCAATCTGTGAACCAAATCCAAGCAGCGGTTGGCTGCGGCAGCGGTTAATTGCGAGCCCACGATTTTTGAAAGAGCCTCAGTAAACCAAATTCTTGTATCGGACGGTTGTGAGCAGCTCGGAAACAGCTCCCGGGAATGAACCCCAGGTAGTGCAAAGCTATGGCATCGATTCTCTTGTCGGTGTATCTCCACTCATTGCGGATATTCGTGAGTTTCACTTTCGACAGAGAGAGGACAAACGACCAATTTACAAACAAATCCGGCAATATCCCAAAGCAGACGGATTTGATACCGGCACAGGATTACTCACCGGGCAGCTTCTGACAAAACTTTACGGTAAACGTGCGGCGGCTATCAGAAAACGCCTGGTCGATCGGGGCTACTGCCGAGTTTCTGAAGACGGTAGCTGCGTACTGACCTGGCGTTTCAGGAATCTGAATGCCGATGATTTTGATATCAGGCTCGGCACCAGGATCAACGCCGATGTATACCACAGCCTGGATGCGCAGCTTTGGGAAATCCTGCCCGAAGGTGAGGGCATTGATTCTTTCATCGAAGCCTTGAAGAATCCGGCAGAGAATGGTTCGGTAGCGGCTTATCGGATCTCTGAAAGGGAATCCTGGTTTCGACAGGGTGTTAATATCATTGCCATTCGCTTCAACGATACACCGAGTTCTGAGCTGATCAGCCTGATTGACCACAAACTCCAGGTTATTCAACAGGAGATGATGCAGAACTACTTCCACATCATCTCGTCGTTCAATGCCAATAGTACGATGTGGAAAAACGAGAAGAACCGGAGCCTGAGGTTCTTCGAAATCATCGAAAATCTTCTGGTCTATACCTGGGGTCCATTCGATATGGAAAGCTGTGAAGTCAGCATCGATGCGGCAGGGGACGAGGGGTTGATTGCATCAGGCAGCCTGAGAGTAGACTTCACGGAGACAGGTATTCCTTCTGCACATTTAGACCGATTGGAGAAACATTTTCCTGCCGTAAATTCCGGCAGTCTTGAATATTCGGTGAATGACATCGTCCTCAGAGCCGCCGAATCCCCCAGTGATTCATCTTTCTTGAGTTTCCATCTGGTCAGCCGAAGTGCAGGCAACGTGGATCCCAGGAAGAACATGCTTACCCACCAGTTCGCGAAGCTGTTCATCGAATCCGTGGGGAAACTCATCGATGTCATCATGCCCGTCATCCACAGGGAAGAGGCCATCCAGAATCTGAAATGGCGTTATTTTCTGGATTCGCTGCGTTTGCGGGCCCTGGGTTACGGTGAGAATCTGCATTTCATCGTTACAGACTCCATGGAAGTGCTCAGAAAAATCTTCGGTATTTCCGAGCTACTGGTATTCTCAGAGGATAAGGAACTGACCCATATGCTGGATCTTTTTTCACGTAGCGATACGGACGTGAAACACTACAAGCTGCTGAATAACCCACTGACACCAGCCGACATCCTCAAGCGCCAGATGCTTGTCTTCCCGATTCGGGAAATACCCGGTGGACGGGTTTTACTCTATTTTGATCTTCCGCGAACCGGCAATCGTCCCCTGAATCCCGAGAGCCCGGATCAGTATCTCATGGGCACCGACATATGGAACATCGTCAACGAAGAAGCTCTCATCCTCGGACTCACCGAGCTCAAGGACTACATGTTTTTCATGGTGACCGAATGCCTGACGGCGAACCCGAAGGCGGCTCTTGCTAATCTCTCCAGGCGTTTGCCCGTCAGGGGAGGGGCTTACAACGTTGATCTTCTGTTGAAACTGAGCAGGCGCATCCTGGAGCGGTTGAACCGTTTTTTCGATCTGTTCCAGGCATTCAGCGGTAACCTGGAATCGGGTCTGGCCTATATGAGGGGACGTCGAGACAATCTCACCGGCCTGTACAACCGCCAGCACTTCAAATCCCTGCTTAACGAGTCATTTTCCAAATCGGAAATCAAGCTCGGGCTCATCTTCCTCGATATGGATAACTTCAAGATTTACAATGATACGGTCAGTCACGATTTCGGTGACAAAATCCTCATTTCGCTCGCTAACCGTTTGATGGATTCAGCCGAAGCCAACGGCCTCGATGCCGTTCCCGGCAGATTCGGCGGGGATGAGTTCTGCTATTTCGTCGACGGCATCGAAAAGGATGCATTTGAGAAAATATCGATTGAAGTATTCAGGAACATCATCGGACACCCGCTCATGGTAAGTCTCTACTTTGACGATCGAAACGAGGGGGAGGGGATGGAAATCAACCTTATTTCCTTTCTTCACCGTTTTATGCGGCCGGATATCGGCAGCCGTCAGGCATCACGTACCGAATATGTCGAAAAAGTGAATATGGGTCCAAAGGCACATGCCGTGGATATCTGGAAACATTACCAGATGCAGAACGATGTATCCACAACCGGACTTAAAATCAGTGCGGAACGAATCATCGACGATATCAGCGCGGCCATCGAGGACAAGATACTCTACAATAAAATATTCACTGAAATCGATCAGGAGTTCAGCCGTATAATCCGGCTCTTCATTACTCTGCAGCTGAAAGACTTGACGACCAACAGGATCAGGGAATATCTGATCAGTGAATTCAATTCCCTGTCGATAGAACGGAATATCACCCTGAAAGTAAGTGCCGGTCTGGCCCATAGTTCCGAGAACCGCATCAGGTCTATGGAATCACTGTTCAAGGCTGCCGACAATAGGGCTTATCTGGCCAAGCACAACGGCCGGAACTGTCTCTTCGGGGTGGATGGACAGCAGCTGGCCTGATGTGGTGTCACGGAAATCTGGCGACAATAAACAAATAGGTAATATAGTGGAGCTGCCCGGAATCGTGGAGACAAGTATCCCGAAGTTCGTCGGAGCCGAGCCTCCATGGCGAGTCCCGCTGGAACGAGGGGTACTTGCAGCAACGAGTCCGGATAGCTCTGCTCACGGTATTCATGTGTTAGTTAGTCAACTGATTTCCGGGGCAGTACATCAGCAACATGCCAGGATGGCCCGGGATATGACTGTTCCCATCAGTTCGGCGCCCCGCTCGTTCAGGTGGGCGCCGTCCATGGTCAGGTACAGCCCACGTTTTTCGGATAGTGCCA
>DAOVYP010000304.1 GCA_030635565.1 Spirochaeta sp.
CGGACGGAAACCAATGCGGCCTCGGAAACACCCCGGTCGGCGGCCATGATGTAGGCGAAAGTGGCCAGGGAGGACATGTGAGCCTTCGGCGGATCGGTGGACAGGGCTTCGATGACGCCCACATACTCGGTGGCGACATTGGTGTCGAAGTAGTAACCGGTAATATCAAACAGCATGTCGGCAATTTCCTGAGCACCTGCGGATACCCGCTCCATTTCACCGGAGGGAACGAAAGACCAGATGATGGGATTCTCTTCGGTACCCAGTTCAGCTTCCTTCTTGCATCCGGTAACGAAGAGGAGGGAAACGGCGAGGATGACGATCAGTAATGTCGTCAATCGGGTGATTTTCATAAATTTCTCCTTATTTGGAATACGTTTGTTCCATCATAAAATCAACACGTGTGTCACACAAGGAAAACCGGAAGAGAATCGTAAACTTCTTCCGGGGCTTTACGCCGCTTCTTTCCAGAGTTGATAATAAGCTTGTGAACCTTTCGGGACCCCCTCCATATTGTCCACGATGCAAACACTTTTTTGTCACCTGGGATCCGGCATTCCCCAATGGCTGCCGTATGTTCAATATCAAATCGCGTCAGCTCCCCAGTGCCGAGGTGCGGGCGGCCAATAACCGTGACTGTCCTGCGTTTGAGGCAAAACCCAACATCAGAAAATAATAAAATTCCAGTTGACGTCGGTGGGGCTGTGTAAAGCACCTACGGCCCTGGCATTTAGTGGAGTGGTGGTGAAAAAGAAAATACTTAGTGTAAAACGGGATTATCCTTGCAAATTAAAAGAAATGATTACAAAATACAAGGATGATTGATCGCAGGATAAAACAGCAGATTACGGATGCCCTCGACCGACAAGCTGCGGTTGCGCTGATCGGTCCGCGTCAGGTTGGAAAGACAACGCTTGCACAGGTGATCGGGGAGGAGAGAGGGGCGCTTTATCTGGATCTGGAGGATAGAGATGATCGAGAGAAGCTTTCGAATGCGAAGCTGTTCTTGAAGCAGTATGAAAATCGTCTGGTGGTGCTCGATGAGATTCATCGAGTACCGGAGTTGTTCCAGACGCTGCGAGGTATCATAGATGAAGGTCGCAGGAAAGGAATACGGACGGGACGTTTTTTGATCCTGGGATCGGCGTCGGTTGACCTTCTCAGGCAATCAGGCGAGAGCCTGGCCGGTCGTATTGAATATGTGGATATGCAGACCCTTGATGTGACTGAGGTTGGAACGGAAGAGAATGTATTGAACAGGCTATGGATACAGGGGGGGTTTCCGGACAGTTTTCTGGCGGGAAATGAAGAGGATAGCCTGAAACTGCGTAAAAACTTTATCCGGACATATCTGGAAAGAGATGTTCCTCAGTTCGGGTTAAGAATACCGGCCGAAACTCTGGAGCGTTTATGGACAATGCTGGCACACAGTCAGGGAACAATGCTCAATGCTTCACGTCTTGCATCCGGATTGTCACTGACCGCACCGACAATTACCAAATATATAGATTTGTTGGTCGATTTACTGTTGGTGAGACGATTGCGTCCGTATCACATTAATATCGGTAAACGGTTGATGAAATCACCGAAGGTTTATGTTCGGGACAGCGGTTTACTGCATGCATTGCTCGGTATCCGTGATTATAACGGACTGTGTGGTCATCCGGTAGTTGGTGCGAGTTGGGAAGGATTTGTGATTGAAAGTCTGCTTGCACTTGTACCGGACCGAACACTGGCCAGTTATTATCGTACATCAGCAGGTGCGGAAGTTGACCTTGTACTGGAACTGCCCGGAATGTCTGAAACCTGGGCGGTCGAGATTAAAAGAAGTCTTGCTGTAAAGCTGAGCAAGGGGTTTTATCATGCGTGTGAGGATATACAGCCTGATAAAAGCTTTGTGGTATATTCGGGTGAGGAGCGTTATCCTGTTGCCGATGGTTTGGAAGCTATAGGTGTGTTGGAAATGGCTCAGATGCTCCTGGATAAGAGTGGAGTGTAAAGAAAAATCTGGATTCACCCGAATGACGCTGGTGGGTCTGCGCAATTCACCCTCTTCCCCATCAATCCTTCGGCAGGTATTATTCGGACCGTGAATTGTGGAATCGTAGGACTTCCCAACGTGGGCAAGTCAACAATCTTCTCGGCACTGACTTCCGCTCCGGCGGAAGCGGCCAACTATCCGTTCTGTACCATCAATCCCAACATTGGTGTCGTAGCAGTCCCGGATTCCCGTCTGAACAGGATTCATGGCATTATTGAGGCCGATAAACTGGTACCGGCAATTACCGAATTCGTCGATATCGCCGGTCTGGTTAAAGGCGCCTCGAAGGGTGAGGGGTTGGGGAACCAGTTCCTCTCAAATATTCGCAGTGTGGGTATTCTCGCCCATGTGGTACGTTGCTTCGAGGATGAGGATGTCGTTCATGTGGACGGCAAGGTTGATCCCGTCTCGGATATCGAAACCATCAATATCGAGCTGGCCCTGGCTGATCTCCAGTCCGTCGAGAAACGCCTGGACAAGAACGCCCGGCAGCTGAAGGTTACCGACCTGAAAATCCATCAGGAGGCCATCGCCGTCCAGGAGCTGCTGGAAAAGGTTACCGTTCATCTCGAAGAAGGCAAGCCGGTCAGGTCCATGGATCTCTCGAATGATGATGAATCCCGACTCAGAGAGCTCTTTCTTTTAACGGCGAAAACACAGATCTACGTGTGTAATGTCGATGAAGACGGTATTGATGGTAATTCAGCCTCAGTTCAGGCCGTACAGGCTATTGCAGAAGAGGAAAATACCGAAGTTGTGGTTCTTTGCGGAAAACTGGAAGCCGATATCGCCGCCCTGGAAGACCCTGAAGAGCGGACAATGTTCCTCGAAGAATCCGGTTTGAGTGAATCCGGGCTGTCCAGACTCATCCGAAGCGCTTATTCAACCCTGGGCCTGCGCACATTTTTTACCGCCGGCGGTGTGGAAAACCGGGCCTGGACTTTTCGGGAAGGGGCTACCGCCCCCCAATGCGCCGGTGTCATACACAGCGACTTCGAACGCGGCTTCATCAAGGCCGACGTTTATCACTGCGACGACCTGTTCGAACTTGGAAGCGAGTCGGCTGTGAAGTCGGCAGGCAAACTCCGTATGGAAGGCAAGGAATATATCGTCCGGGATGGGGATGTTGTCCACTTCAAATTCAACGTCTAGCGCATATCGGCTAAAAGCTCGGAGTTGACATGATGCTCGGGGCGTTTGAACCGGGGAAGCCGCCGGAGGATCCGTCGACGACCCTGTAGATCCGGATCATGTAGCGGGCGCTGGCCAGCATGTTTCGCATCTCATCCCTGTCGGAACGGAAGGATCGATAGAAATCCGCTGCATCGCTGTAGTTTCCTGCCTGGAACGGCCCCTGGGCGAACCCCTGACGGTAGGCGTCTTCCAGTCCGATGAGGGTGTTGAAGGTTCGTTCCGCCACAGGGAGTATCGCCCTCAGCTCAAGCATTCCGGGGCTGAGTGCCCTTTTATCCCGGATGACGTCGCCGGTTGGCGGGATATCCGCATCATCCCGGATTATCCTTTCCCATCGACGGAAGATGTCGTCGTGAGTTTCAAGTTCCCGCATGGCTTTTTCCAGGCGGGGGAGCTGCTGATCCCATTGCCTTGAAAACTGTTGTATGGACAGGCGGGCATTGATTTTCAAAGCATCAAGTCTCAATCCCTGCCAGTACTGGCGGTAGAGGTTTATGTCGGAGGGCGCTACGGAAACGGCGGACATCTGAGCCTGATCGTCAACGGCGGCTACAGTTCCGGGCTGGGCCATGACGGTCCGCCTGTCGGTCTTGCTTTCCACCCGGCCTTCAGGCACCGTCACCAGTACCGATCGATCGGGAGCTATATCGACGTTGAATTCGGTTCCCCTGACTGCCATGACGGCTGAATCGGTCTGAACTTTGTAAGATTCCCGGGAGCTGAGTCTTCCCACTTTGAGACTGAGCGATC
>DAOVYP010000249.1 GCA_030635565.1 Spirochaeta sp.
GGGCGACAACGCTGTCTCCATGGCTCATCCATGAAAGGAATTCTTCAGGAATACCGCTGAACAGGGAGTTTGCCCCGAGATGTTTGACGCCGGAGCGGCCGTATTCCCTGTGCGGCAGGGATTTAACGTCACCGTCATCGGCAAGGGTGAGCTGATGGAATCCGTAACAGATGCCTAGAACGGGAAGACCGCAGGCGAGTACCGCCGGATCCGGCTTCGGTGAGCCCTCCTCCCAGGAGGAATAGGGAGAACCGGACAGAATGATGCCCTTGATTCCTTCATGAAGAACCTCGGTGATATCGGCATCTCCCGGTGCGATTTCGGAATACACACCGAAATCACGAATCCTCCTTCCGATAAGCTGCGTGGTCTGCCCGCCGAAGTCGAGTATCAGGATTGTGTCCAAGGATCTTCCTTCATAAAGGTTTCATCCCTCAGGGGACCGACTGAATATCCATGGACGGGTACACCGGTGAATTTCTCGATGAATTCCACGAACTTCTGAGCCCCGACGGGGATTTCATCCCAGCTACGTGCATCGGCCACCTTACCTTCCCAACCGGCAAAGGTTTGAATTACGGGTTTGACCCGTTCCAGCTCTGCGATGTTTGATGGGAAATGGTCGATGCGTTCTCCGTCGATTTCATATTCCGTACAAACTCCCAGTGATTCAAACCCATCATAGAGATTCATGTGGGACAGAATAAATCCGTCAAGACTGTTCACCCAACCTGCGTATTTGAGGGCTACAAGATCGAGATAGCCGATTCTCCGGGGACGGCCGGTGGTGACTCCATACTCATGCCCGAGTTCCCGGAGAGTATCCGCGAGATTGACATCGTCTCCCCGGCTCATTTCCGTGGGAAAAGGACCGTTTCCAACCCTGGTCTGGTAGGCTTTGAAAACCCCAAGGCATTTATGAATTTTCCGGGGTCCGAGGGCGGCACCGACAGCCGCGCCCGATGCCGTGGAAATTCCTGAAGAAACATAGGGATAAGTACCATGATCGACGTCCAGGAGTGCCCCCTGGGCCCCTTCGAAGAGCATGTGTTTCCCTTGATTTGCCATCATGTAGGCCGCCAGATTCACTTTCATTATTCCCAGACGGTCCTTGTAGGGTTCAAGCCATTCCCGGTCGGATGGGCTCAGGGCATTCCAGATTACCGGATCCCAGAGGTCTGCGACCCGGATACCGTCCCGGAAAGCTTTCTTTCCGTAAGCGACGCCGATACCCCGGCCTGTGGTACCGATGGGTCTCGCCCGATGCTCGTCGATACTCCGATCTTCACTCTTGTAGCCGGGCAGTACCAGATGAGCACGATCGGAAACGACAACTCTGCCCTCCCATTCGATCCCCTGGGCTGAGAGTCCCGCCAGCTCCTCAAACATGGAAGCCGGGTCTATTACCATTCCGTTGCCCAGGATGACAGTTTTCCCGGGTGAGATGATTCCGGCCGGAATCAGATGGAGGGCGAATGTTTTATCATCAACCTTGATGGTATGACCGGCGTTGGCACCACCGGAAAAACGAACTACGAACTCGGCATTTTCCGAGAAATAGTCCACCATTTTCCCTTTACCTTCGTCGCCCCACTGGGCGCCGACTACGACTAGATTCATATAATACCGCCTTCGATAACGTGACTATGGCCCGAAAAACCGTGACTTATTCTGTCCCTTAAGGTCGCGTGTAGTTGGGAGCTTCCTGGGTGATGTTCACATCATGCGCATGACTTTCCCGGAGACCCGCCGCCGATATCTTGATGAATCGTCGGTACTTGCGCAAGTCCGGCAGAGTTGCGCAGCCGGTGTAACCCATACCTTTACGCAAACCGGTGATGAGCTGGTGGAGATAGGGTGCCAGATCGCCTTTGTAGGGAACACGGCCCTCGATGCCCTCGGGTACCGGTTCTTCCCCTTCAACAATCCTGTAACGGTCTCCGCCGCCGGACTGTATGGCCCCGATGGAACCCATGCCCCTGTAGGATTTGAAGATCCGGCCTTCAAAGATGATTTCCCGGCCCGGTGATTCCTTGAGACCGGCAAACAGGTTTCCGATCATCACAGTCGAGGCTCCGGCGCCGATGGCTTTGGCGATATCACCGGAAAATTTGATACCACCATCGGCAATAACGGGAATCCCGTGGGGATCGCAGGCCTCCACCGCATCGACTACTGCGGTGAATTGCGGAACGCCGATACCGGCGACGATGCGGGTCGTACAGATTGACCCGGGACCGACACCAACCTTCACCGAGTCCGCTCCAACTTCAATCAGCCGCCTGGCACCGTCCCCGTCGGCGATATTTCCTCCGATCAGGGGAATGTCCGGATAGGCTTTTTTGATTTCCGCGATGGATTTCAACACTTCAACAGATGCACCATGAGCGGTGTCAAGGACAACGAAATCAACTCTGGATTCAGACAGGGCCGGCATCCTGCTCATCCAGTCCATAGGGCTGATGGCGGCTCCGACGATGAGACTGCCGGCGGTATCGAGGGCTGCTGAGGGATAATCACGGTGTTTTTCCATGTCCCGGACGGTGATGAGTCCCGTGAGATGTCCTTCATTATCTATGACAGGAAGTTTCTCAATACGGTGTTTATCGAATTTCTGCCTGGCGGTTTCTTCGGTGGGCGTCCCGGTTTCAACGATGAGATCCCGTGTCATAACATCATCAACCAGATCTTCCGGATGAACATTGAAGTTCAAATCCCGTTTGGTAATGATTCCAACTACCTTCCCGTTGTCCAGGACCGGCAGTCCTGTGACCCCGGTTTCGTCCATGGTTTTTCTCACTTCCGCAAGAGTGATACCCGTCGTGATGGTAACGGGGTTCTCGATGACCCAGTTCAGAAAGCGTTTCACCCGGGCCACCTGCCTGGCCTGCTCTTCGGGGTTGAGATTCCTGTGTATCACTCCGGCTCCTCCGCTGAGGGCCAGCGCGATGGCCATACGGTCTTCGGTTACCGTATCCATGGCCGATGAGATGATGGGAACATTGAGTCTGATATTTTGAGTGAGAAAAGTTCCGACATCCGTACTGCCTGGATGTACTTCCGAGTACGCCGGGGCCAGGAGGACGTCGTCATAACTGAGAGCTTCACGAATTTCCATTATTCTTTTACCTCTTTTCTTATTGTTCCGGATATGCGGGAGTACCGTTCGGCAAGGTCCCTGGCCCTCTTGGAAGCCAACCCTCTGTATGAAGCAGGGTTGCCGTAGAATGATTCGGCACTGATTCCGAGAATGGATTCCAGCCTGTCGGACAGGGCCTTCCATATATCAGGATGATCTTCTTTGAGCACCTGTTTAAGGGGCCTTCCGGAGGAGTCGGATTCGAGAGTCGCTTTTCTGACGATCTCGTGGGCATCACCATGGCCGGAAAGAGCCAGAAGAATGTATGTCGGCTCCGCGAGTATGCTATCTCCCAGACCGGAAAGATTCTCATTCATCTTATCGTTCAGCACGGCAAGGCCGTCAACGACTTTCTTCATCCGGGCGGCGGCTGCCGCAAATCCCGCGATGTAGTCGGTGACAAAACGACCTGAGGCCGAATTGGTCAGATCCCGCTGATGCTCTGAAATCTGATCCATGTAGAAGCTCATTACCCGGGGGGCGAAGGCTTTCCACAGGCTCTTGACATGTTCACTGTTCCAGGGATTCCGCTTCTGGGGCATCGTGGACGACCCGACCTGCCCCTGGCCGAACGATTCAGTTACTTCTCCGATTTCCGATCGCTGAAGCTGCCGGAGGTCGTCCGCCAGATTCGCGATAATTCCAAAAGCGACATTCACCTCAAGCAGAAGCCGAAGTAAATGTTCGGGTTCAACGATCTGATTGGCGTATTCAGCACTTTTCAGCCCCAAAGCGGCAAGATATTCATCTTCAAGATTCTCCGGATTGGAGCTAAGCAGGCTCGTGGCGTTGTATGCGCCGACGGCACCTGCGAGTTTTCCCCGAAGATTTCCGGATTTTTTCTCGATTTCAAGCACCGACTGCCCGAGTCTGGAGACATACTCAGCCATGGCGAACCCGAAAGTGATGGGAACGGCCAGTTGACCATGGGTTCTCCCCACCTGGGCTGTATCAGCTTCAGAACTGGTGATTTTTATCAGACTGTCCAGGAGATCGAGCAGTAGAGGAATGACCGTACCGCGCATGGCATCACGGATTCTCATAGCCATGGCGGTATCAAGGATATCGACTGAGGTGGCACCGAGATGCACCCAGGGTTTCAGTTCCCCGGGAACGTAGCTCTGGATGACATTCACCAGGGCACGGATGTTATGCCTGGTGATCTCTTCTTCAGCAGCCACTTCCTCAGGACTCACCAGTACCTCAAGTTCTCCGAGTACAGCCAGGAATTCGGGTTTGTTATTGAAATGGTCTTTGACATGTACTCTGAGCAGTGAGACTTCCGCTTTGACGAGATAGCGCAC
>DAOVYP010000528.1 GCA_030635565.1 Spirochaeta sp.
AAGGACATCTGGACCATGGAGGGTCTTTCAACTCAAAAAAAATATTCCGATATCGTAGCAGGATTCAAATCCGCACATGTCCAGCTCTGCAGTGCATGCGCCCCCGCCAGAGCCCTGATTACCGAAGCCCTTCTCAGGCAGACACTCCGCCCCAGTGCTGAGCAGGTCCGTGAGGCTGCTGATTCCGTACGCTGCGGGTGCAGTTCCACACCGAGAATCCTGGATGCCATTCTTCGATCGGCCCGTCTCAGGGAGAAGCGTGTCCATGTTTCATAAGTATGCATCTCCACGGGTATTATTTCCCCGTACAATCAATGAAGCGCTGGAAATGACCGGAGTCGAACCTGATGCCGTGTTCTGGGCCGGTGGTACTCATCTGTCCCGGATTACAAATCGAAAAGTTGTTATCGATCTGCCGAAAGTTGTTATATCCCTGGGAAATGTCGAAGAACTGGCAAGAGCTTCCAGATCGGAGCACAGTCTGGATATCGGTGCGATGATGACCCTGGACAGACTGGCATCCATTGGAAAAAGTACGCTTCCTGCCGGTCTATACAACGCCATAACCCGAATCGGCAACCACCCGTTGCGCTGCAGGGCTACTATCGGCGGTCATCTGGCCCTTCGGGACAGACTCGGTGATTTGAGACCCCTGCTGCAGCTTCTGGAAACGAAAATCGAAACCCGCTTCCTGAGGGAGCGGCGTGGACGACGCAAACCTGTTTCGGCCATTCGCAAATTCCCCATAGCCTTGCTGGAGGAGAAACCGGGCCTGTCGAAGGGAGAACTGATCACCAGAATCAGCATTCCCACTGAAAACTGGAATATCGGTGTATACGAGAAAGTATTTCCGGCAGCCGATACAGGAAGAATACTCATATTCACTGCACTGGCCAGAATTGAAAAAGACGTACTCATCGAATGGAGGATGGCTTTTTCCGATGGTCGTACGGGAGTTCTGCGTGACAGGGAACTGGAGGTGGACATGGCCGGACGTCCCCTGCCCCTCAGCCCGCGAGAACTCGAATCCCTTGATGAGGCCGTAGACGCCATGACCGCCCCATGGGAAAATCGAATTTATGAAAGAGAAACGGCCAAATCCCTGGCCAGGGGATTTCTGAACCGGGCCGGTGGATGAGAGTGCCGGGTGACAGAACCGCCAGACCGTCATATCATTATCAGCGGGGGGGAATATGAGCGGCTTCGTCCATCTGCACAACCATTCTGATTACTCACTTCTCGACGGTGCCTGCCGGATCGGGGATTATGTCAAGAAGGCCTCTGATCTGGGTATGAAGCACCTGGCTCTCACTGATCACGGAAACCTGTTCGGAGCATTGCACTTCGAGCAGGCATGCCACAGCGCCGGAATCAATCCCATCGTCGGCTCGGAGATGTATGTCGCCGCCGGCAGCCGTTTCATCAAGCCCGGCAATGGTCCGAAAAGCTATCATATGGTTCTGTACGCACGAAACGAAGAGGGCTACAGGAATCTGATGATTCTCACCTCCAAGGGATATATAGAAGGGTTTTACTACAAACCCAGGATCGATGATGAACTGTTGGAGAAGTACCACGAAGGACTGATGGCCTCTGCCGCATGTCTGGCGGGAGAAATCCCCCGGGCTATTCAGGCTGGAGACTGGGAAAAGGCCAGAGAAAAGGCCCTTTATTACAATAATCTGTTCGGAGAAGGCAACTTTTACCTGGAAGTAATGAATCACGGCATACCTGAGGAGGAAACTGTCCGCAAAGGCATGCGAAAGCTCCATGAGGAAACCGGAATTCCCATCATCGCCACAAACGACATCCACTTCCTGGAAAAAGACCACGCCAACGCTCACGATATCTTCATCTGTATATCCACTGGAAAGAAACAGATCGATGATAAGCGTTTGAAGACCGAAAACCCTGAATTTTATTTCAAGACCGAAGAGGAGATGCGGGCACTCTTTCCGGAATTTCCCGATGCTATTGAAAATACGGTCAAGCTGGCCGAACGATGCGACCTCACCATACCTCAGCCGGGCCCCCAGCTCCCCCACTACGAGATACCGGAACAATTTGCCGACCCCGAATCCTATCTG
>DAOVYP010000525.1 GCA_030635565.1 Spirochaeta sp.
CACCCACAGGCTTCAGGTCGAATGTTGCGGTGCCGACACCTATGACTCCATCACCTGATGGAATATGAGTGATTTCGTTGACTTCTACCATGATTGATTCGTTCTGATCGAATAGCGCCTTGAGTGCAGCACGTGTGGCATCAGGACCGTGGTGCACGTAACCTCCGAGCACTACAATCAGGTCCGGATCATTCCAGAAACAGGCCATGGCGGCGTCCAGGTCCTTCCGGCTCATAGCCTCGGATAATCGTCGATCCAGATCCTGCGCTTCGGTAAAATCGGCTTTAGTGAGGAGCTGGGTAGAATCATGTATTGCCATACACTATCTCCTTTTTTTTGGGTGAACAGACATACTATGAAGCAGCAATATGGGTTCTTTATTCAATAATAAACCGCTCAAGATGCATGTCAATAGAGCGACTTGCCTCATCAGAAATCCAGTCCAAACATAATAATGCCTCATGTAAGAATATTGTCGAAAATTGGCCCCATGGGGGCCGAAAGGGATTTTACCGATTGCCCATACTCAATCCTGACCCCTAACGGCTTCTCTCCGCCAGCAATACCAGCAGTCTTAATTCCTCTTCGTCGAATGCATCTGCCCACCGTTCCTGGAAATCCGGAGTTTGAGTTATCCGGGCGATAGCCATCAGGCAGTGAAGATGGAAGTTCCGTTCTGCTGTCGCACCGGCCAGAGCGAAAACCACTTTGGGTTCCGGGCGGCCCTCCTCATACACGATTCCATCCCGAGCCCTCACCAGAACGATTTCGAATCCTTCTTCGTCGTCCAGGACGATGTGGGGGATGGCCAGATCGTCAGCGATCAATGTGGTGGATTCCTGCTCCCGTTCATTCAGTCTTCTGAGTATCTCTGCATAGCCGGTATCCAGCCGCAGGGAAAATGCACCGGCGAGTTTTTCGAAGAGTTTGTTTCGTGTGACTTTTCCGGGAAGATCGAGGACGATGGCTTTACGTACAAGCCGATCGAATCGGTCTTCATCGACGCTGTCTGGCTCTTTCAAAATTTCTCCCAGATCCTCTGATAGACGGGTACCCCGGATTTCCCGGGCGGCCATTCGTTCTACGATCCGTAAGAGGGCCGAATCCCTTTTTGGTTTCTCCAGCTGGAAAAAAACAGTCCAGATGGTGGTGAGGGCGAAAAAACCGCCGGCCAGCAGCAATGACATGGATCCCATGGAGAAAATAAGGAATCCGCAAAGAAGTATGCCGATTGTGGGTAGAATCGGGAAAAGCGGCGATTTGTATTGGGGGCGGTATGAGATAATCCGGCTCTTCCGCATGAGGATGAGGGAGAGGTTCACCTGCAGAAAGAGGATCAGTTTCATGGTTGAGGCCGCTTTCACCAGGTTGGTGAGATCCAAAAGAAGGATAGCCAGAGCCATAAATCCCCCGGTAATGAGGATTGCGGGTACAGGTACGCCTTTGGCATTGGTTTTACCCAGCCATGAAGGAAGCAGACCGTCCCGGGCCATAGCCGCGGGATTCTGGGAAGCCGAGAGTATTGCGGCATTGGCGGTGGTCGCGAAGGCGATAAGTGCCGCCGCAGTCATGATTACGGCCCCGGTTCGGCCGGCAATCGCGGCTCCGCCTTCTGTCAGAGGAGTGAGGGTATTCCGGAATGTATCTTCGTCAATCAGGCCGACAGTGACCCCGATGGCCAGTACATAAATGATGATAACGACGGTGAAGCTGAGAAACATTCCCCTGGGCAGCGTTTTACCGGGTTCTCTGACTTCATGGGCCACTGCCGCGACTTTAGTGAGTCCCCCGAAAGAGATAAATACCATTCCGGCAACCAGGAAAAGGTTGTTGAAATCCCGGGGAATGAAATCGACTAAAGGTGTTCTTTCGCCTCTGGCCGAACCAAGGATGATGTAGCCGGTGAGTATTACCAGAAGCGCCGCCACCATGATCACCTGTGATTTCGCGGAACTTTGAACTCCCAGGAGATTGACGAGGGTGAATACGGCGACGAAACAGAGGGCTACGACTTTAAAGGTAAACGGCCCGACATCAGGGTTGATGTAAGTCCAGAATGTGCTGATACCCACAAGGGCGAAAGCTCCTTTCAGGGCGATACTGAAC
>DAOVYP010000002.1 GCA_030635565.1 Spirochaeta sp.
GTCCAGGGCCGTGAGTGATGTGATGGCCCCGCTCAAGGTGAAAGGCCTGCCAGTCCGGGTGGCTACCATGGCGTAACGATGAACAGGGGGCTAGACGATTAGCCCGTCCGAAAGTCCCATGGCCTTTGCTGAGAGAACATACTCGAAATTCCGGGCTCGAAGGAATTCGGCCCGCACCACTCCGACGAAGCCCATCCAGCTGAAGAGCAGCAGTATACCCAGGAGCCACCAGAAATTGGGTTGGATGATGCTGGAAAGAATGATGAGAATGAAGAGGGTGGGCAGGCTGCCCCATACTTCGATGAATCTCTGTCCGAGTATATCCAGTTTACCGCCGTAGTAACCCATGAAAGCTCCTACCGAAACCCCGACCACGGATGAGACCAGGGTCAGTGTGAGGCCGAAGAGTACCGAGACACGGAATCCATAGATAACCCGGGCAAGGACATCCCGGCCCCGGTCGTCGGTTCCCAGGATGTTCACAAGGGTAGGCGGCGATGGAGCGGGACTGGGAAGGTTGTAGTTGATGGTGTTATAGCTGAATCGGACAGGGGGCCAGATTATCCATCCCTTGTCCATAATCAGATCAGTCACGAAAGGATCCCGGTAATCGGCGGTGGTCTCGAAGACGCCGCCGAAGGCGGTCTCGGGGTAATTCACGAAAACCGGGGCGTACAGCTGTCCATCGAATCGAATCAGCAGGGGCCGATCATTGGCAATGAATTCGGCGAAGAGGGTCAGGATAAAGAGGATTACAAAAATCCATGCCGATACCAGGCCCAGGCGATTGCGTTTGAACCGGCGGAGACGTTCGGTGCTAAGAGAACTCATATTCATGCCTACACCGCCCTCTTCTCGAAATCGATCCGGGGATCGATGACGGTGTACATCAGGTCGGATATGAGCCCCAATACCAACCCGAGCAGAGTGAAGATGAAGAGGGTACCGAACATCACCGGATAATCCCGCTGCATCACCGCTTCAAAGCCCAGCAGTCCCAGACCGTTGAGTGAGAAGATGGTTTCGATGATAACCGAGGAGGTGAAGAGCATGCCGATGAAAGCCCCCGGGAAACCGGCGATGATGATGAGCATGGCGTTCCGGAACACATGACCGAACAGGATTTTTTTCTCCGTCAGACCTTTGGCCCGAGCGGTCATGACGTACTGCTTTCCGATCTCGTCCATGAAGGAATTTTTCGTCAGCAGGGTGAGTGAGGCGAATCCGCCGATGAGCATGGCGGTCAACGGCAGCACCAGATGCCAGAAATAATCCAGCATTTTCATCCCGAAACTCAAGTCTTTCCAGTTCGTGGAGATGAGGCCGCGTAAGGGGAAAATCTTCATGAAAGACCCCCCGGCGAAAAGGACGATAAGGAGGATGGCGAAGAGGAAGGACGGCACGGCGTTCCCGAACACCACCACGGCACTGGTCCAGCGGTCGAAACGGGTCCCGTCCCGAACCGCCTTGCGGATACCCAGGGGTATGGAAATCAGATAGACCAATAATGTCGTCCAGATCCCAAGGGATATGGACACCGGCATGCGCTCCACCACCAGGCCGATCACCGAACGCCCCTTGAAAAGGCTGTCGCCGAAATCGAAGGTCAGATAGCTCTTGAGCATGTTGAAATAGCGGACATGAATGGGTTTATCGAAACCGTAGCGCTTCTCGATTTCGGCAATAGTTTCGGGATCCAGGCCCCGGGCCCCGCGGTAAGGCGTACCCGCTGAGCCGCCGGAATCCATGTCGGTACCTGAAGCATCACCGACATTCTTCCCCGCCTCCATCTGACCGGTTCCGGAGATGCGCTCCATGGCCATGTTGGATTCTATTCCTCTGGCCTGGGCGATGGCCTGGTCCACAGGTCCGCCGGGAGCCACCTGAACGATGAAGAAGTTCACCGTGATGATCGCCCAGAGAGTCGGGATAATCAGTAAAAGTCGCCTGAGTATATACGAGCCCATGAATCCTATCGCTGAGGGAGACTGGAGGCTTTCTCTTCATCGATCCACCAGTTTTCCGTGCCGTCGCTGTATTTCGGTTTCAACTCAGGCCTGGCGAATTTATCCCAATAGGCTACACGGCTTATTCCGGCATGCCACAGAAACACACCGTAATGATTCCATTGGAGAACCCGATCGAAGGCCCTCCCCCAGAACAGCAGAGCCTGGTTGTCATTCTGATTGGCTACGATACCTTCAACCAGATAATCCACGGCGGGATCCTGCACCCCGGAAAGATTCCAGGTGCTGTCGATGAACTCCGAATGCCAGCCGATCTGAAGTCCTGAATCCGGGAAAAAACTCCCGCCCTCCGCCCAGGAGATGAGGTCGAAATCCCGCTCCCGCACCCGGTTGATGTACTGGGTTGTGTCCACCAGGCGAATGTTCATTTCCACGCCCTGCTTTTTCAGATTTTCCTGGAACGGGATGGCCGGGCGTTCGGAGGAGGGACTATAGATAAGAAGCTCGAAAACCAGAGGCTCCCCGGTCTCCACATTCACCAGAACCTGGTCCCGGATTTCCCAACCCGCTTCTTTGAACAGTTTCAGAGCCGCGGCGATCTGGCTGCGTACATTCCCGGAACCATCCGTCACCATGGGTTGATATTCGGTGGTGAAGACTTCTTCGGGAATCTGATCCCGGATGGGCTCGAGAATCTTCAATTCTTCCGGGCCCGGCAGGCCCATGGCCTCGAAGGGTGTTCCCTGGAAATAACTCCGTGTCCGTGAATACTGATCGTAGAAGAGGTTATGATTGAGCCACTCGAAGTCCATGACGTATCCCAGAGCTTCTCGAACCCGCCGGTCTGCAAGGACCGGTCTCTCGATGTTGAACACATAGCGTTGGAGCGATGAGGGGGTTTCATCCGGAAGCTCTTCCTTGATGATGTACCCGGCATCAAAGTTCGGACCGGTATACTGTGTAGCCCACTGCTTCGAGATATTCTCGAATCTCATGTCGATTTCTCCGGCCTTCAGGGCTTCAAGTTTCACTACCTCATCACGGTACAAATCGTAACGTAGGTAGTCAAAATTGAGTTGACCTTTGACAGTCGGGATATCCATGGCCCAGTAATCCTTCAGACGTTCCCAGACAACAAACTGACCCATGGCGTAATCCGAGACCCGATAGGCTCCGCTGCCTAATGGCGGTTCGGTGAGCGGTTCGGCAAAATCCCGATCCCGCCAGTACTGAGGCGGCAGGATGGTGAGTCCTCCCAGGGAGATGAGCAGTTCCTTATCGCCTTCTTCAAGAGTGAATTTCACCCGGTTTTCGTCCAGAGCTTCCACTGATGTGACGGCCCCGTAATAGGATTTGAACTGGGACACGCCTTCATTGAAGAATTTGTTGAACGAGAACACCACATCCTCTGCGACAATGGGCTTCCCATCCTGATGCCGGGCCTCTGGCCGCAGATGGAAGATAATCCAGTCATACTCCGGCGGATATTCCACTTTCTCGGCAATGAGGCCGTAATAAACTTCAATCTCATCAGTGCTGGCTGTCATCAGTGTGTCATAAAACAGACCGGCACCCGGGACGGAATCACCCCTCTGACCATAGCGGTGGAAGCTGTCATAGGTTCCGGTTGCCGCCATTGTCAGAGTACCGCCCTTGGGAGCATCGGGATTCACGTAGTCAAAGTGTGCGAAATCTGCGGGATATTTCGACTCACTCCGCAGTGAGATGGCATGGCTGACGATAACACCGTCTGCGTTCACCCGTTCCACGGGATTGGGCGGGACGGTCCTTTCCACCGACACAGAATCCGGGGAATCATCCACGGGAACCGGGAAGGAAGAATCTTCACCGGTACCGCCATTGCACGAGAACAGGAACAGAATTGCCAGGAAACTGGCTATTAACGTCAATTGCTTCATATACAACCCCTCATATATGAATGAAATACTAGATGTTTGGAGGATGGTGGTCAAATGCCGCCTGTACAGACCTCAGCAGTGTAGTAGAAAAATTGGCACGTCCCCCCGGTTCATACTTTTTTTATAAGTACGGCAGTACCCATTCCTCCGCCGGCACAAAGGGAAGCGAGGCCGGTTTCAGCTCCCTGCTTGATCATTTCATGCAGTAATGTCACCAGGATTCTGGCACCCGAAGCGCCAATAGGATGGCCCAGTGCGATGGCGCCTCCGTTGACGTTGCACCGTTCCAGTATCCATTCCTCCGTGACACCGTGGGCTGAGGACAACTCCTTCATGACACCCAGGGCCTGAGCTGCGAAAGCTTCATTGAGCTCGATGAGATCAATATCCCTCAGGGCGAACCCGGATTTATCCAACAGACCGGCGATGGCCGGAACCGGTCCAAGACCCATAACATCCGGTGCGATACCCGCCTGGGATACCGCGACAATTTCCGCAAGGGGCTTGAGCCCGTATTCGGACACGGCATTTTCCGAAGCCACGATGAGGATGGCCGCGCCGTCGTTGATGCCGGAAGAATTTCCGGCGGTGACTGTTCCGTCTTTACTGAATGCGGGGCGTAATTCGGATAAATCCTTCAGGGAGGCATCGGACCGGGGATATTCATCTTCACGAAACACCGTAGTGTTTCGGTGCAGGTTGAGCTCAATTGGAACGATTTCATCAGTGAAGCGGCCTGAAGTGACGGCGGCAACCGCTCTCTTCTGGCTTTCCATAGCGAAAGAATCCTGAGCTTCCCGGGAAATTAAGTGTTTATCGGCGATATTTTCGGCGGTAACGCCCATGTGACAGTCATTGAATACATCTGTCAGGCCGTCGGAAACCATGTGATCGCTTGTTTCCAGAGGACCGAGTTTCTGCCCCCAGCGTGCTGCGGCCGGCAGGAGAAACGGGGCGGAACTCATGTTTTCCATTCCACCGGCAATAATCAGTTCCGATTCACCTGCCAGTATACGGGTCCTGGCGGTCATCACGGATTTCATTCCGCTGCAGCAGAGAATATTCAGCGTATATCCCGGTTTGTCTTCCGGAATGCCGGCCTTGATGGACACCTGCCGCCCGGGACCCATTCCCGTTCCTGCCGACAGGACATGGCCGAGAATCGTCTCATCCACGGAGTCGGGTGAAACCCCGGCGCTCAGCATCGCGGCCCTGGCAACGTCTGCGGCAATGTCCGTAACCGGTAAATCCTTCAAGGCTCCGCCGAATCGGCCGATAGCCGAACGTTTGGCTTCGACGATATAAACTTTTTTCAATAAGGACTCTCCACTATTCCGATTCCCCGTTATGCAGGCTGACCCGGTTACGACCGGACTGTTTCGACTTGAAGAGAGCTTTGTCCGCTGCGTTCACCAGATCCTCGAGTCTGGTATCGGTTATAATCAGGCAGCCGGACACACCGAAGCTGCCGGTGACGGAAACTACGACGCTGCCGTCGACATCAATCTCTTCCATCAAATCAATCCTCAGGCGCTCGGCAACCTCGACGGCTTCCTCCGGACGGGATTCCGGCAGGAAGATGACGAACTCTTCACCTCCATACCTGCCGACAAGGTCAGGTCGGCGGACACCATCCTTAAGCACCTTACCGACGGTTTTCAACACAGCATCCCCGGCGGCGTGACCGTGTGAATCGTTCACGTTTTTAAAATGATCGAGATCAGCAAAGAGAACCGAACCGAATCGTTCATGCCTGGACAGGCGAAGCAGTTCTGTTTTCACCGCCTCATCCCAGCTGTGACGGTTCAAAAGGCCCGTCAGCATATCTTCCCGGGCCATGCGCTCCAGTTCGGTGACGTCATGGGCGACAATCAGGATTCCTTCGGTCCTACCGCGGGTGAAGGGTAATGGCGTCCGGGTGATTTCCCAAACTTTATCGTTCACCTTCAACCGCTCTCCGGATGCCAGGGCAGAATCCAGAAGCGGCATGACATCCGAAACCTCATGCCCCATTGGGTCAATACCTTCCAGGCCGAACTCTCTCCTGGCGGAGGGGTTGGCATCCGCCACACAGTGTTGTTTGTTCAGGACGATCACGGCATCGGCCATCGTTTCCACCAGCCAGTCACGCCCCACAGGTATCAGGGAAAACAGGTTGTAGCGGAAGACTGCTATATAAAAAACAAATGTTGATAAAGTTATGGCTGCGGGAATGATATCAACCCTGCCTGGAAACAGACCGGTGACATAAACAATATAGGGAATTATCGGCAGGATGGAACCCAGGAGGAGGAGCACTCCCTGCTGACGATTTGCCCTGGGGGCACGGATCAGATAGGCGACGATCAACAACGCTGAAAGGACAATGCCGAGGACATTATACCCGGCAAAAATCCAGTACCAGAGCCCTTTGCCGACTTTCATTATCATGAATCCGTCATAGTTTTCGAAAGTCATGCCGGTGTAATACTGCCAATGAAATTGGTTGGTCTGCCGAATTATCATGATTGTAACGGAAAACAGGAGAGGCAGAACTATTAACACTTTCGGAATTCGACGACCGGTATTAACGAAATGCAGCACGAACAGAAAGAGGAATGTTGTAATGTATGGTATACCCATGTACTCGACTCTGGACCATATCCTGATTGCCTCGGGTACATGCCTTGTTACTTCCATGGCATAACTGAAAGCATATACCGCCGAGGAGAACACAAGGAGCACGAAGAACACCACCACGGGGCTTCTGCGACGGAACAGGGCCAGGACTCCCAGAGACACCATGGCCACCGAACCGATAAAGAGAAAATACATGTAGAGCCAGATCGTCCAGTTCAACAGATATTACCTTTCTGATTAATTATACATCATTGATGGGCTTGGAATAATCACCAAATTACTCTCGGGTTATTTTTATAACACTACCGGATATTGGGGATTCGGTGGTGTCCGATTTCATTAATGTTCCATTCCTCACCGATAGACTGAGAAGGCTCGGTACGATGTATAGAGTGAATACAGTTGAGATCAGCAAGCCTCCCGATACCGCGATGCCCAGGGGTTGGAGGATGTTCGAACCTTCACCCAGCCCCAGTGCGATGGGCAGCATACCGAGTATGGTAGTGAGTGTGGTGATGACAATAGGCTGAAAACGGATGGCCGCCGTTTCTTCCAGAGCCTTATATTCATCTTCATACCTGTCACGGCTCTTGAGCCAGAAATCGATCAGTATGATGGCATTGTTCACCACGACTCCTCCGAGAAGTATTGTTCCAAGCATCGAGTTGAGACTCACGGTGGAAGCAAACACTTTCAGGCTGAGGATGACACCGATGAAACCCAAAGGAATACTCACCAGGATAACCAGGGGTATCCAGAGAGAGTTGAACTGGAAACTCAACAACAGATAGATAAGTACGATCGAAATACCCAATGCGACGAAGAGTGAATCAATGGATCTCTCCATCTCTTCCTGCGGATTCTCAAAAGTCCAGAAATACCCCTCTGGCAAAACCAATTCGGTATCGAGCAATTCACCTATCTGCCGTTGGTAATCCAGCCTGACCCTGTCGGGGACATTGCCGAAGATACGTCCGAAAAGCCTGTATGCCGGCTCTCCATCGACAGCATAGATTTCCGACACATTGCTTTCCTCCCTGAAACGGAAGAAGTGTTTCAGGGGAACATATTCTCCCCCCAGGGGAATCAGAAAATTCTGCAGTTCAGCCCGTGAGTCAATGTCCTCGTCCGGATAGTGGGCTCTGACTTCGACGTCGAATTCTCCCTCACTCATTCCTACCGGAGAAGTTCCGCCGAGGATAAGCCTGACATGTGAGCTGAGGGAAGACTCGGTCAATCCCGGGAATCCGGAAAAGATTTTATCCCGGGAGCTGAGTACAAGTTCTTCCGAGAGAGCCGGCGATGGACGACCGTATACCCTGCGATATAGGCCGGCTTCAGTCACCATGTCCTGTATCTCCTCGATAAGGGCGATTTTGCGGGCCTCATCTGGGCCGTAGACACTGATTTTAAGAGACTCGGTATTGGGCAGGGGCAGTTCCGCCGGATCCCAGGGCATCACGTTGAAGTAGTTATTGCCTTCCGAAGGGAACTCCTCCTGGAGTTCTCCAACCGCCCATTCGGTGAGTTCCGCACTGACCAGATCGATAAAGATGATGTTGAATCGACCGCGAATATTTGCATAGGTCTGAACGACATTCGTACCGAGACGTTCATCGATGCGTTCTTCGATTTCAGGCAGAGCGATTTCCATCACCGATTCCGAATCAGGGTAATCCACGAAATTCCGGAAAAAAACTACCACACGCTCCGATGACGGTGGGGAAATGATTTCTTTGGGGATGCCCGGCAGAAGGAAGACAACTGTAACTGTCAGGATGCCGAAAGCTGATAGAATAATTGATACAGCCAGAAACTTGCGCCGGATGATAAAGCCTAAGGATCTTCTATAGGCTCCGGTGACCCCCTTCATTGCGGGAACAGAAATCCTCGATAATCCCCGAAGCCGATTGGGATCGGGTTTCTTCAATACCTTACCATTAAGCCCCGGCCTGTAAAGACCGTAAGCAACGATGGGGACAAGGAAGAGAGCGACGAACAGGGAACTCAGCAGAGAAAAGATGACGGTTCGAGCCTGGTCACCAAGAATGGCGTTGGTTAGTGGCGCCGTGAATGAAATCGGGAAGAACACCAGGACCGAAGTGAGTACAGATGCGATAACCGGAGAGCGGACCTGGTCGGTGGCCGCCGATACGATCTCCCGCCACTCGGATTTACTACCGGTGCGACCGTTTTCGATACGGAGCCGATGAATGTTCTCCATTACCACGATTGTGGAATCGATTATCATCCCCACAGCCAGTGCCAATCCCCCCAGGGAAATGAGATTGAGTGATACATTAAAAACGTACATGAGAATAAAGGACAGTACGATAGTAAACGGCAGGGAGAAGGCGATGATAAGAGTGTTCTTAACTTCACCGAGGATGAGAAATACGATAAGAACCGCTAATGCACCACCGATCAATGCTGCTCGGACAACGTTGGAGATGGCCCGCTGTATATACTTGGCGGGATCCAGGAAGAGGTGGAATTCCGAATCCTCTGGGATGAGCCCTTCGTCCCTGGCCAACTCCATCACCACCATTATCTCATCGGTCATCTGAGTAACGTTACCGCCCTCTACGGGGGTGGCCGTCAGCTGTACCACCGGTGCTCCATCCACCAGGAACAGCGTATTTGGCAGGACGTATGAAATGGAGATGTCGGCAATTTCCCCAAGGGTGATAGTTCTGTCTCCGATTTGTTTGACCGGGAGCCGCTCGATTTCCCGGAGTCCCTGAGCTTCCCGATTGAAACGGACGCTGAATTTTTTTCCGTCTTCGTTCAGCGAACCCAATGGGATCGGTACGATACCTTCTATCAGGGCGGCATTGACATCGGTGATGGAGACGCCGTAAGGAAGCATGGACCGCTGTCTCAGGACGATATCCACGCTGAGTTCCTCGACATTGTAGAATCCGATATCTTCAACACCCACAACTTTGTTCAGTTGCGGTTCTACACTCCGGAACAATCGGGCGTACAATTGCTCCGGAGACGATGATGCTGAGAAAACACCGATAACCAGGAACCCGGCATTCTCACTCTGCCAGGACCCGATTCTGTAGCTGTCCTGTAAATCCTCCGGGAAACCTCCATTGAGGGAATAAAGTAAACTTTCCACTGCGTCGATTGCCTCATCCCTGTCCACGTTCCAGTCAAATGTGAGATTGAATACACTCTGACCCGAGGTATATGAAGATTCTATAGTCTCCAGGTTCTCAAGACCTAAGAGATGTGGTTCCAGGTAATCGGCATAGTTATTCTGGAAATCAATAGCGGATATACCAGGGTGACTGATGACAACCCTGACCCGGGGTCTTTCAGTCTGGGGATACATCATGATGGGAAGCCGGGAAACGAGGACGATTCCAGCCGTCAGAAGTATCGCCGCCAGAACCAGAAAACCCGTCATCCGGGTGAAAAGAGCTCGAATCATCCTCCGGCTCCGAACAGTTCCCCGACGGACATATCTTCCTTCTCTTTTCCGGTGGGATTGTTGAGATAGGATTCTCCCGGTTCAAGTCCTTCCAGTATAAGTACCTTCCTTCCCACCACCGGACCTGTGGCGACTTCCCGCGAATTGAGAGTCCGTTCTTCACTGATTATCCAGATACGATTTCGACCGTATCGGCGTATGACGGTATCGGGATCGACGAAGATACCGTGAACCTCCTCCACCGGGATTTCGATGAATAGCGGCATCCCTACCCTTGCGCCGCCCCTGGACGGGAAAGTGAAGGTGAGAGTGAAGAGTCCTGTCTGATAATCCGGCTCTGCCGATACATGAGACAGGGAGCCGTTATATGATTGACCATCGGGGCTCACACCTGTGACGATGATTCCCGTCCTGATTGAGAAAGCATCGAGATCGCTGGCGACAGCCTTCAGGGTCAACTCATCCATATTAAGCACAACTACAGCAGGAACACCCGGAGAGACTTCATCGAATTTATTGATGAGAAGCTCGGATACGACACCGCTCAGCCTGGACTCTACTACTACGGGAAGGTAACGGTTACCCGGATCGTTCAGAGTGACACTGAACAGGGGCTGCCCTGTACTGACACGATCTCCCCGCTCGACGTAGATTTCATTTACCAGGCCGCCCTGCACCGTTTTATGCACGATCCTTACCTTCGGTTCGAGGCGCCCGCCCACAGTGGTGAAGATACTCTGAATACTGTATTCCACCAGTGAGACGGGCCCGCCGCTACGGTCGCCTGAAATGTTTGATCCGCCGGGTGGCCTTCCGCCTCCCCCTCCCGAGGAACCCTGCTGGGCCGTCAGCGCCATTGTGAACAGGAAAATCAATATAAATATTTGGAGCATTTTCATCGTTCAACCTCGTTTGCATGAAAAACAGATTGTTATTATCCCATACTACTTGATGGGAAATATATATGAGATTAAACATCTGTAATTTGCTAATATTTAGGAATTCTCTTAAAGTGCCGATGATAGCAGGTGAAGTCGAATCCAGACATTATCCGGGCGGCTTTGATAAAGTGATCGACCCGACTGATTGAAAGTGGCCATCTCCGGGAGACAGCCACTTTATCTGATATGACTATTGAGGTTTTGTTCTTAATCCTGACTCTGCGCTTCGATAGATGGCCGTAATTACTGAAACTGATTTTCTCGCATCCGGACCGTTTACCAGTGGATCACGGTCTTCAGCCAGGGCTT
Organism: Spirochaeta sp.; assembly: GCA_030635565.1. Lineage (GTDB taxonomy): Bacteria > Spirochaetota > Spirochaetia > DSM-2461 > DSM-2461 > UBA2779. Next base: position 11,198 of record DAOVYP010000002.1, read on the forward strand.
CGATAAAGTCGGTGAGCTGTCTTCGGTGTCCTTCAAAACTGATGGCCGCCGGATCGCCGGCCCCGCCGGTTCCGGTTTCTCCGGTTTTTATACTCTCGAGTATCCCTTCGTCCACGGGACGGGTTTCTTTGAAATCCCATCGGGTTACCCTGTCATCCTCCAGAATCGCACTGCCTGCAGTTCCACTGATTTCAATCCTTTTCGCCCACCCCGGCCAGGATGCGGTGGTGCCGGTGATCGTACCGACAGCACCCGATGTATGAAGAACGGAAGCCGCGGCGGTATCCTCGACTTCCAGATCCTTATGACCCAGTGTCGCGGTATAAGCACTTACCTCGGTGATGCCGCCGGAAAACCACTGCAGCAGATCCACGGCATGAATTGACTGATTCATGAGCGCCCCGCCGCCATCTATCGCCCAGGTGCCCCGCCATCCGGCCTGAGCGTAATACTCATCACTGCGATGCCACTTGACGGCGGCATCCAGGACGGTGAGACGTCCGAAACGGCCGGCATCAATTGCGCCTTTAATACGGAGGGCGCCTTCGGAAAACCGGCTCGGAAAAATGCCTGCCAGACGGACATTGTTGTCCCGGGCCGCGGCGATGATCCGGTCGCAGCGTTCAGGGGTGATTTCCAGAGGCTTTTCGACTACAAGATGTTTACCGGCGGCTGCGGCAGCCAGGGCCGGTTCCAGATGCAGACCCGATGGTGTGCAGATAATAACGGTATCCACAGAACTGTCCGCCAGGAGGTCATTAAGAGAATTCTTGTATGAACAACCATACTCCGCGGCAAATGCCGTTGAACGTTCGGGAGATAAATCATAACAAGTAACGAGCCGTGCTCCGGGAATTTCCGCCAGCGCTTTGGCGTGAAACGAGGCGATCATTCCGACACCGATGATTCCGAACCCGGTAGAATCCATGATACTCAAGCTCCCTTATTCCGCTTGAACGGTGAGAGGATGGCATTCTTGAGCAGACCCATCAGATCATTGAACCACTTCATCTTGCTGAGGATAACCAGGAGGGTGACGAAAAAGAGCACCAGGCCGATGGGCTGATTGAAGAAGGGTGCCAGTCCGCCGTCGGAGAGGATGAGGGCTCGTCTGAGATTCTTGTCCAGGATATCACCCAGGATAATACCCAGGATAAGGGGAGCCATGGGATAATCCATCTCCCTGAGGAAGTACCCGATGAGGCCGAATGCTATCATTACGCCGATATCAAAGACCCGGCCCTGAATTGCAAAAGCTCCGACAACACAGAGGGCGAATATAATAGGCATGAGTTTCTGTCGGGGTACTACCAGCACCTTCACCAACCACCGTACCATGGAAAGACCTAATATCAACATGGCTGCGGAAGCCAGAAGCACCATCACAACCACCTCATACACGAAGGATGGGAATTCGATCATGATGAGAGGTCCCGGCCTGACGCCGTGAATGAACATGGCCGCAAGGAGCACCGCTGCCGGTGCGGATCCGGGGATAGCCAGAGAGAGTACGGGAATCATGGCACCGGCGACACATGCGTTATTTCCCGCTTCCGCGGCGATAAGCCCCTCGATTGAACCTTTACCGAATTTTTCAGGAGTCTTACTCGACCGTTTAGCCATGTCGTATGACACCCAGGCGGCGATATCTTCACCCACCCCGGGAATGGCTCCGATGAAGGTACCGACTATTCCTGAACGTATAATGGTCCACTTATGTACCCAGATCTCAACGAATTTCGGCACCACCCGTTCTATCTTGGTTTTCACCACCTCATAGGCCGACAGCTTCATTACCGAGATTATCTCGGCGAAGCCGAAGGCTCCCACCATGGCGGGAAGCAGAGCGATTCCGCCGGAAAGCTCGGATCCCGGCCTTGCGAAGCGGATATGGGCATGAATACCCTCCATTCCGATCATGGCCACGAACAGCCCCAGGAAACCGGCAATCCAGCCTTTCAGCGGATCCTTTGGTGCCGTGAGGTTCCCGCAGATGACGATACCGAATATGGAAAGCCAGAAGAATTCAAAGGATTTGAACTCCAGGGCGAATTTACCGATCAGCGGCGTAAACAAGGCAAGGATTATCATCCCGATGAAGGTACCGATGAAAGAACCGGTGGTGGCGATGCCGATGGCCCGCCCGGCACGGCCCTGCTTGGCCAGGGGATAGCCATCCACCGCGGTGGCCGCGTTGGCCGGAGTTCCGGGGATATTGAGTAAAATGGCACTTCGGCTCCCGCCGTAAATGGCTCCCACGTACATGCACACCAGGATGAGAACCGCTTCCGACGCAGGCATCCGAAACGTGAGAGTGGTCATCAAGGCGACGCCCATGGTAGCCGTCAGGCCGGGAAGCATCCCCACGATGATACCGAGTTGAGTGGCCCAGAGCACATTAAACAGAATACCCAGACTCATGAAGCCGATGAATGATTGTCCGAAGAGTTGCAGTCCTTCCAGCATGGATGAGCCCTCCTAAGGCAGGTTGACGAGAAACAGATAGCGGAATAACACCCAAATGGAGACTCCGCTTAAAACCGACACCAGGGTGGCCCCCAGAAACATGCGTTTCTGTTCTCTCAGCGGAATCCCCCGCCGGTATTCGAAAACCAGAATGAACGCGAAGATGAACAGGACTGTTCCCACCGCATAGGGCACCAGCCCGATAAGCACAAGCGCATAAAACACGCACAACCCGATGGTCAGCAGGAACCGGCTGGTTGAGTCGTCCCGAATCCATTCTTTCATGGTACGACCGGTGATATTCAGTTTATAGCCTTTACGAATTATGGAACGAATCAGTAGAACGAATCCCAGTACAGCAATAATGGCACCAAGGAAACCCGGAACGACACCGGGAACCGAATATGGATTGACGTCCATCTCCTCAAAGCGCGGCATGCCGATCGAGACGAAAAGAACGGTAATTCCGAAGACGATAAGCAGGATTGACATCAGGAAATCGGCTTGGGGCATGTTGGATTCTTTCATCGTATCCTCTTCAAAGAGAGGCGGTGCGTCCATGCAGGACACGCCGCCTCAGGTTTTAGCAATTATAGCAAATAGTAATGCCGGTTACGGCTTTGGAATACCGACAGTGTCCGGAGACATGACGGCAGTACCGCCGTCATAGTAGTTCCACGCGACCAACTGAAGGAAAGGCATGGCCTTTTTCTTGGCCTCTTCGCCCCTTGAAGGACTGAAGACGGCACCGCGTTCGGCTGCGTAATCCGCCAGCATCTGAGAATCCCTGATAGTGGTGTCCCAGATTTCTCCGAAGGTTTCGAGCACTTCAGCAGGAACGTCGGCAGGTACCCAGATACCGAAATAGTTGGGAGCTGCCTGGAATTCAGGAATCCAGTCGGTGATGGCGGGAATCTCACCGTAACCTTTGAGCTGCAGTGGTTTGTCATCCAGAACAGCCAGTGCCCGGAGTTTGCCGCCCTTGAGCATGTCGGCTTCTTCCACCGCCAGCTGGGAGGTGACTTCGGCTTCACCGGCAACGGTTGCGATAACAGCCGGATTTCCGCCGTCGTAGGTGACATGCTTGTATTTTATTCCCGTGTATTTGGCAATAGCCTCCATGGCTGCGTGTCCGGCCGAGAGCTGTCCGGCGGTGGCTACAGGGACCTGACCCGGATTGGCTTTAAAGGCCTCGAGCAGATCGTCGAAGTCCTGGTAGGGAGTATCCACATTGACGGCGATGACAGACACGTTTGCGACGTTCAGGAACAGTTCCCAGTCATCCCAGGTGGTATCCAGCAGGCCCTTCACCTTGTAAGCACCAAGATCCGCAGCGGCTCCGGCAGCCCAGGTATAACCGTCATGGGGAGCATCAAAGGCGCCCTTGGTACCCACAGAGCCGGAAGCTCCGGGCTGATTGACGATGACGACTTTCTGACCCAGAGGACCTTCAAGTTCACCGGCGACAACACGGGTTACCTGGTCGGTGGATCCGCCGGCGCCCCAGGGAACGATGATAGTGATGGGCTTGGTCGGCTTCCACATGCCGGAATCACCCGAATCCGGGGCTGCTTCCGCCCAGGAGGCCATCGATAACGCGATCAGCAATACGATTAGAACTGACAACCTTTTCATACACTTCTCCTTAATTAGCTTGATGTTGTCATTTTAGAATGACTCCCGTTACACTGCAACTGTTTTGTTGGTTTTCTGTTCGGAGGCAATAAATGAAACGTGGAATATGCAACGAACTCTTCGGCGGGATTGATGGGATGGATTTTTCAGCATCCCTGAATATCATTCGGGAGACCGGGTTTCACGGGGTGGAAATCGCCCCGCATACATTGTTCGGTGACTTCAGCGGGAATATCAGGCAGACACTCACCGAAATTCGTCAAAAACTCGATGGTGAAGGTGTCGGATTCGCCGGTTTTCACTGGCTTCTGGTGGGCCCGGAAGAATTGCACGTCTGTTCTGCCGATGCCGCAGTCAGGCGAAAATCCTGGGATCATATCAAACGTCTTGCTGATCTCGGAGGAGAGCTCGGCGGGGGTCCGATGACTTTCGGTTCCCCGGCACAGCGTTCATCCAAAGGAATTTCCACGGAAGAAGCCGTGGTGATTTTTACAGACGGTCTGTCTTCTGTCGCCGGCCATATAGAGGGAACCGGGTGCAGACTCCTCGTCGAGGCCCTGCCGTCGGAATTCACCGATGTGGTGAATACCCTGGAAGAAACCAGGGCTGTTATTGATAGCGTCGGGAAACCGGGTATTGGAGGCATGTTTGATTTTCACAACACCGATGATGAGATTGCACCCTGGGATGTACTGATCAGGGAACATGGAGATTATATCGCCCATGTCCATCTGAACGATGCCGGGGGTATCGCCCCGACAGCCATGACGGAGGAATACCGGAAGGCCTTCACGGTTCTGGGAGACATCGGCTACGACAAATGGCTGTCTCTGGAGATTTTCACAGAACCGGCCGATCCCGCAGCGATATTGAAACAGGTTGCGGGATTCCTTGAGGAACTGGAGGAGTTGGAATGATGTATCTTACCGGATTCGCCGATGAAGCGGCAGACGATATCGACGGTCAGATTACCGTTACGAAGAAACTCGGGTGGTCGAGAATTGAGATCAGGGGAATAGACGGAGTGAATATCCACAACCTGTCCGATTCGAATTTCGATCGGGTTCAAGCTGCGTTGGAGAAATCCGGCATCAAGGCCAATGCCCTGGGTTCCAACATCGCCAACTGGGGTCATGATATAGACGAACCCTTCGACGAGGTGCTGAATACCGTCGACAGGGCGATACTGAGAATGAAAATACTGGAAGCCGACCTGGTCCGTATCATGAGCTGGAAAGTTATAAGGGACGATAAAGGCCGGGCTCTTGAGGATCAGCGGGAAGAGGAGCGCTATCGGCGACTCAGGGAAATCACCAGGCGCTTCAATGATGCCGGTATCACTCCGGTTCACGAAAACTGCGCCACTTACGGGGGAATGAGCTGGAAGCATACCCTTCGGATGCTTGATGAAGTTCCCGGACTGAAGCTGGTATTCGACACCGGCAACCCGCCCCTGACCGAAGATTTTGATAAGCCATGGCCCTATCCGGATCAGTCCTCCTGGGAATATTACACGAATGTGAAAGACCATATTGTTCACGTTCACATTAAGGATTCATACCGGGATGGCGCCGCCGGAAAGGAAGTCTATTGCTGGCCGGGAGAGGGAAGCGGAGATGTCAGGCGCATCCTCGAAGATCTGAAAACAAATGGATACGACGGGGGACTGTCTATTGAACCGCATATGGCCGTGGTATACCACGACGATTCGGTTCAGGCATCAGTGGAATCCAGGATGACTAATTACGTCGATTACGGCCGGCGGCTTGAAGCGCTGCTTTCGGAATCGGGAATCGGAACCGGCTGACACTGGAGGGCTGTGAAGCCGATGATATCACACCGGCCGGGAGGGTTCCGCCCAGCCGGACATCCGGTCAGTTGACACCGAAAGTTAACCTACCCTACAATTCCAACCATGATTAACCGATTACGGTTCATCGTAATACCTTTATTTCTGATTCTCCAGGTCTTGCTTCCCAAAACCATCAGCGCTGAATCTTTCCCTGCTCCCGGTCACCAAGCCACAACTTCTCTGCTTGGCATTCCCACCCGTATAGCGGCCGACTCAGCCGAGCTCAAGAGGGTTATCATCACCATTGACGGCCCCCGCCGACTCAAGCTGCCGGTAGGTACCGATGATTGGGATATCCGATGGTTCCGGGTAAGCCCGGGCTCGTATTCGATTCACATCGACGAGGGGATAACAGCCGCCGTTATCGACGTCCCGCCTGGAACCATCATGGTGGCACCGATACGTCTGGTAATCAAATCGGATGGTACTGCCCAGTCCATATTTGTTGAACCGGTTGACGAGGAAGACCGGCAGAAAGCCGCTTTAAGATTGGGCCTTTATTACGATTTCCCGGAGTGGTATGGGCGTGAGTATGCAGGCTTCGGTTCCCTCCGTCCTACAGTGGAACAGGAGCAGACCCTCTTCACAGCCACACTGACAACCGACACTCCAGGGGCTGAAGTCTACCTCAACGATCGACTCGCCGGTGCGACGCCTCTGGAACTCAACCTCACAGGAACCAAACACAAATTACTTTTCCGGGCTGAGGGCCGGGAAGATGTCACACGATACATCAAGCTGGAACGGGATGCGGATATTGTTATTGAGATGCCCATCGCAGTAGAGCAGTCGTCGGGTAAAGAGACTTATCGAACCATTGTCGGCCCTTTCTTCCCAAAGGGTGAGGCCGATGAACAGCTGGCCAATCTCTTCGCCGACACCCTTCAGATTACTCTGGAAGAGGATGAGCGTTTAAACGTTGTCCGTGAAGAGATTGTCTGGACCGACGAACAGGGAATCATCTATCCGGATTACAGCACAATCGATGAGGGCGGCGCCGATCTCATCGTCAGCGGCTTTTTCCGGAAAGAAGGCAATCAACTGACGGTGCTGGCCAATCTGTATGACGTACAGGCCGAATCCTCAAAAGCAAGCTTCAACTGGAGCGGAACGATCGGACTGAGCATATTCGACGCCATGGATGAGATTTCCGAATCATTTATGGAGGATGTCGACCGCTATCTGCCGGACGCCGGACGGGTTCTTGAGACACGGACCGAGGTGTTGTACAAAGATACCTCACGGGAGGAATACGAAATATTCCGGAACTCTCTCGTCCAAAACCGCTGGAGTGACTCTCGCCATTCACTTTCACTGTTCCTGGGAATCGGAGGCGGGATGGAAGATATAATTGTCGATAACGGCTCTTCTCAAACCGACTTGTTTCGGTATGAAGGGGATAGCTTGTCTCTCTCCCTCGAGTGGACTTACGATTTTAATCAATACCTGGCAATCGGTAGTGGTGTCACAATAATCCCCAAATTCAATAAATCCCCTGATGACCAATACTATTCTGAAACGAGCAGCCCTATCCATGATGTCGGGTACTACTTAGGACCCAGGATATTCTTCCGAAACCTCAAAACCGACTTATTCTTCGGCTTGAGCGCCCAGGTGAGCTGGGCCCCTGAATACACTCAGCATTGGGATGACGGCGGCCTGCAATCAGGGACTGTCGGGAGTTTTTTATTTCTTTCGATGCCTTTTGATATCGGCTTCCGCTTTTATTTCACAGAGCGATCCGATGCAACACCCTTCTTTCTGAATGGCCGGTTTACCGTCAATGCATTATCCTACCGATTCGATCTCTCCGGCCGTTCAGCGAACGGCTTTTCGATTTTCAGCGGTTTGGTACAGCTGGGATTCGGAGTACGGTTATGAAAAACTATTTTGCAATTCTCTTTATGCTAATCTCCCTGCCTCTGATTGCGGAAAACCTTATCCCCCGGCATGTTCAATTCAACATCGAAGAAACTGTCCCCGTGATGACCGGGGAAATTCTCTACTCGGCAATCACAGACATCCAGCCCATCGTAATCGTAAAGAAAGGCAAAGAGGCTCATAATCGCATCATCATTTCTGAGTCGGAGGGACAACTTCGATTTACACTTTATGAATCGAAAGAAATCATCGATGAGCAATTGTTCCACATCGAAGAAACTGATGAGATTACATCAATTTGCCGTGATGTCGCTCAGCATTGGAAAGAATATCTTGAAATGACAGAACCGGAAATCAGGGAAGAACTCGTTATTGAGCAGGATCTGATGCTGAAGGAAATCTCCTACAACAGGATGATTACCAAGCCCTATCAGCTGAATCTATGGCTGCCGATATCCGGCCGTATCGGATACACCACATCGAATGATATCGGCAGTCAATTCATCTGGCTGGGCCCATTCAGCACTGAATTCAATTGGTTTTTCAATGAGAGTATCGGCCTGATTGCCGCAGTTCAGGTCGACTTCGGGAAAAACCTGAGTTTTGCCAGAGACGGAACCGGTAACTTGATAGACACTCGATACATGAAAATCCTCCCGGGAATTGGTATCGTCTTCCGATCAATCGGCCGCTTCTCCGCTGAGGTCGGTATGAAACTCTACTTCGGAGCTATCGCCATCACGCCCCTCGAAGACGCGGCCACCCCCGATTTGAACGCCGGGGAAACAGGCTGGTATTTCTATCCTGCCCTGGAGTTATTCGCCAATCTGTCATGGAATTTTTCAGAGCATTGGTCGTTGAAAGCCCAGCTCCCTGGTTTTGAATTATGCCTGATTATGTTTGCATCCGAGGTCATGGCATTTGGATATCAGGCGAATGATACGATGATCCTGACCTTCCTCAGACTCGGTGCCGCCTACCGCTGGTAAGACAGCATTAAACAAAGGTTGTAATCCGGATTGCCTGCTAATCAGTTGACAAAGATAGAGCATCCCCGTCCAGCCAGACACCCTCAATCACAATAGAGATGCGCCCGGTGGAGGTGTCGGAATTCATCCGGAATGCCACGATATCCGAACCTGTCGGGTCCAGGCCGATCAGTGCGGCGGGATTCACTGTACATGCCGTCACCGCCGCATCCAGGCGGCACCCCGTTGACTCCATGAGGAATTCAAGACCCCGCTTCTGCAGAAGCCCGGCTCCCGCCAGATACGGCGTTCCCGCCAGGGAAATCCGCCCGTCTTCGCTGACATCCACATCGATTCCGGCCCAGCTCCTTAGCCCGGGAGCCATCCCCCCGGGTGTAGCGGCGTCGCTCACCAGAACAATCCGGCTTTTCCCTTTCGCCCTGAATGCCGTCCTGATGAAGGCCGGGGGAAGATGGTGACCGTCGGCGATAAGACAGGCCGTCAGGCCGTCGGAGCCCAGCTGTTCCCAGAGCGGATTCTTATACCGGTCGATAGTTCCCGCCAGGCCGTTTCCCAGGTGGGTGGACATCCGGGCTCCGACGGCCACCGCCTCGCGGATTCTTTCCGGATCGGCTGCGCTGTGCCCAAGGGATACGATAATGCCCCGGGATGCTAGTTCCCGGATAAATTCCAGAGAACCGGTACGCTCCGGGGCGATGGTGACAATTCGTATAAGGCCGCCGGCCGCCTCCTGCCAGGCCTCGAATTCTTCGATGGAAGGGTCCCTTACCTCTGCGGGGTTATGGGCGCCACGGGGGCCGTCCAGGCCGGAGATGAACGGACCCTCAATATGGAATCCCGGAACGCTCCGGGTCAGCAAGGGTGAATCCTCCCTGAGCCGGTGCAGGGTGGCAAGGCGGTGAAGTATATCCGAAGGGGATGCCGTGATGACTGTGGGCAGATGACGGGTGGTTCCGCCTGCCGCCAGCTCCCGGGTGATGGATTCAAAGGAAGCCGCATCCAGGGAATCGCCGTTGTAATCGATTCCCTTCCAGCCGTTCACCTGGAGGTCGATCCACCCGGGGGAGAAATAGAGGCTGTTATCGCCGGCAGATGGTTGCCGGTCCGGGTTAACCGATTCCCCGTTTGCGCTGTCAAAACCCTCCCCGATTTTCCGGCGTTTAACAATCCGGCCGTCTTCAACAATGAGCTCCATCGGAGAACCGGTGAGCGCGTCCAGGCCGGTCAGATTCATTCCTCACCCTCCCCCAGGGCCAGTCGGACCATCATCCTGATACCCGTCTCCAGGGCCTCATCGGGAAAATCGAAACCCCGAGAATGAAGCGGAGGCGCCTCTTCGCCGATTCCCAGCTTGAAGAGGCAGCCGGGAACCTTTTCCAGTGCGAAGGCGAAATCCTCGGAACCGCGCTCCACCGTGTCTTCTTCGATGACGGTAATTCGCCGGCTGTCGCCGCCCTGCCCGCCGTCCCCGGTACCTGCTGCGGTCCGCCTGACAACATCACAACGGGACGGGTTGTTTATCACTGGTAAGTCGTAGGTTTTATCGTAGTCCAGCTCCAGTTCGATCGAGGTATCTTTCACACTGTCCGCAAAGATATCCCGGATCGATTTTTCGAGAATCTCGCCTCTCTCGGGCTCCAGATACCGGACGGTTCCCAGGAGAATGGCTTCGTCGGGAATGACGTTTGCCGCCGACCCTCCGTTCAGGGCACAGGTGTTAACCACTTCGCCCCGGCTCTCAAATACCTCCTCGTGGAGCTTCTGCAGCATCAGGAGGGCCCGGGAGGCGGCCGGCAGGGGATTCAGGCCTTTCTCCGGGTAGGCACCGTGTCCGCCCCGGCCCCGGAACAGGGCCCGGTAATGATGGCTGGCCCCGAGGTAAGGTCCATCTTTCAGGGCGATGGAGCCAATCGGAAGTCCGGGCCAGCCGTGAAGAGCATAAGCCGAACCTGCCCCGCGGTAGGCGCCGAGGGCCGCCAGCTCACGCCCGGCTCCCTCTACTTCTTCCCCGGGCTGAAACACAAAACGGACCGTCCGCTTCGGAACGATACCGTTGTCAGCCAGCACCCGGGCGGCGGCGGCGAGTATCGCCATATGTCCGTCATGACCGCAGGCATGCATGGCACCGGGATCCTCGTCGGTGGGAAGTGCATCCATATCCGCCCGGAGCGCGATGCATTCGCCTGTCTCCCGGCCGGGCCATTCGGCGATGAGATCGGTTCCCATCAGAGGTTCCAGGTAACTGAAGGCATCACCAAGAAAGCTTCTGAGCCTTTTACGGGTTTCCTTCTCTTTCAGGGCCGTCTCGGGATTGGCATGCAGTTCATGCCGCAGGGCGAGCGCCGCCGGAAGAATATCGGCGATCAGGGTTTCCATTGATTCAATTTGCATGACATTCTTTCCTGTCGAACATCATCAGGCTGATTTCCCCCATCAACTTCGCCTTGATGTCGGGATCGGAAAGATCGGATCCCAGGGTATCACTCATGGTTTTCATATTGGAAGTATAGAAGAAACTGATGGCTGTAAGAACGAAGATGAAGGTTTCGAAGGACACATCGCTGGAATAAATACCGTCATTCTGTCCGGCGGCATAGAGGGATCTGAGATGGCCGTATGGTGTGTCGTCACGGGTATGACCCGGTCGGCCGTGTTTGCCCCCGAAGAGATTCTCCATGACGAAAATGCGCCAGAATTCAGGATGACGCTCATGAAGGTCCATGTAGCCTGCAAGAATGATACGGCCCAGATCCGGAACATCTTTTTCCGTCAGGTGATAGAACTCCCGATTTTTTTCATAGATGAGTTCAAAAGTCCGTTTCCAAACCTCAAGGAAGAGCCCGTCCTTGTCCCCGAAATAGGCGTAAATCCGTTGTTTGTTGATCTCCGCCTCCCTTGCGATGACGTCGATCCGGGCACCGGTGAAACCTTTCATGGCGAATTCCCTGGTGGCCGCTTCGAAGATTCGGCTCCGGGTAGCCCGGCCCTTGGGTGAGGCTGCGTCGCTCATTTCCGCCATTCCTTGAGATGAGCTCTGATGAAATCGTCGTCCGTCAAATGAGGATAGGCTTTACAGACCCGATCCAACTCTTCCGACTGACCCGGGGAAAGAACTTCATCGGGATCGAGACAACGGGGGGAATCCATCAATCCCCGTCTGTACAGAATTTCGTGAATCCCCGGAATGCAGCCGGCAAAACCGTTGGCGGCATCGAAAACGGCGGCGTTCATGTCGGTAACCTCCTGAGAAAGGGTCAGTATATCAGGAGTGACCGGTTCACCCTCAACACTGATCCGTCGTAATCGACGGAAAAGATCGGCTGCTGCCGAGGTCCACACACCCCAATGACCCAGCAGGCCGCCTGCTATCCTGAGTGTATGAACCGTTCCGTTCTCTCCCCGTAACCGATAAGGTGTGAGAAGATCCATCACGATGCTGTCATCATTTCCCGTATACAGCGTCACTTTATCCGAACGTCCTGAATCCGCCATCCCCCTGACGACATCGATGGTGGCATAGCGGTTGAACGGGGCGATTTTCACACCCAGCACGTTTTCGATCGCCGCAAATGCTTTCCAGAA
>DAOVYP010000210.1 GCA_030635565.1 Spirochaeta sp.
GGTATCCGTGGTATCCGCAGTATCCGTGGTATCCGCAGTATCCGCAGTATCCGCAGTATCCGTGGTATCCGCATCACCTGCTTCCCCGGTCGGCTCGATACCATCATCATCGATATCTCTTCCGCCAATCCCGGAGCTTCCAAGCACACTGCCCCAGGGAGCATTCCCTGAAAGATCCCAAGCCACTGCCCCGCCGATCAGAAGCAATAGAATGAGCAGGATCCAAAGCCATCCTTTCCCCCTGCTCTTACGGTCGGTTTGAGTTCCGGATTTTTTCCGTTTTACACCTGAAAAGCTTTCTGGAGTTTCAGTCTGCCTCTCGCTGCGTTCGGAAGTGCCGGCCCTGCCCGGTTCAGCGGGCTCTTTCTTTTTATCGCTTTCAGATTTCACCTGGTCTTTTTCGGGTTGAGACAGAATGGCCAGCTGCTCATCCGTCAGGGGTCCCTGACCACCCTGCCCAAGACTGCTGATGAGTCTGAGCAATCGATCAAGATCGTCATGCCAGGGCCTTTCATTCAAACTGGCGATGCTGGAGATACGGTCATTCGTCTCACGTGTGGCTACGATATCAGCAGGGACGAAACCGCGTTTGGATGCACGCCAGAGCAGACAGGGCTCATCGCCGAGGTAAAGATCGCCCCAGAAAGGCATGACATGATCAGGCGCGGGTAGTCGATTCAGCAGCGCCCTGAGGGCTTCTATCATCTGTTCGGCACTTTTCGTGAGTCCATGTTCCATACCCAGCCGCTTCTTTGAAATCTCAAGGATGGATCGGATATTGGAGAAGAAAAACCATGACGGGCCGCCCTCAGTCGGGGAACAACGGCGCAGGGCATCCCGGGCATTCCCGCCGGTCTGCTTGAGCAACGGGCTGACTGAGGCTTTTTTGGCCCTACTATCATCTCTGAACATCTTCAGATATCGCTCCAGAGCAGTAACGGCCTGAACTTCGCTATCCGACAGATGATCTTTCACATTCGTGAGGACGTACCCCACGTATTTTTCCGTTAGTTGATTATCCGGAACTTCATGGCCGACAAATTCAATCGGGAATCCGCCGGGTGGTGAAAATATCACGGTTTCCGTTTCGGAACTGAACTTGATGCGACCGTTTTCGATATCTACGGAAATACCACTATCCGACTCGGCTCCGAATGTGAGTTCCGGCAGTCCGGCGCGATGAAGATGCCAGTGTTCCTCTTTCCAGCTGACTATGGAATCCCGGAAGGTCGCCTTTCTCTTGCCTGAGACATCCGTAATATCCAGGGTGACAGGCACATCGCCTCTTTCCGGGAAGAGCAGTTTCAATTTCCGCTGCAATCCGGGACTGGATGTGATGACACGGAGCTGTTTACGGCGCTGCCGCATCCGCTTAACAAAACCTATATATACCGCGGCATCATGAGAATCCATCTCTTCCGGTGAAATATTGTAGGCCGAAGCGCTGATAAAATCGGGGTCAACACCGTCTCTCATGAGTTTGGCGACAAAGCCCGGGTGAGCCGAGAAAGAGAGGAGTTCCCCGGCTTCATACCAGAACGCATTTCCATCGGCCAATACCACACCCTGACCGGAGAAATCCTGTCGTATGTAACGAAGAGGATTTCTGAGAAACTCGCCTTTGGCTTCTTCGTAAAGACGGACGAAGTGCCGGTCTTCCTTTTCCCTTTTATACAGGTCGAAGATAACATGATCGTCATAACGAAGATGAATATTGCCGCTGGAATAAAACCAGATCATGTGGCGGCGCTCACCGTCTTTCACCTTTCTGTAGTCGGTTACGTCATCTGTGGGTAAATCGAAGCTCTTGAAGAAGCGTCTGATTGTCGCCACAACACCGGTATCGCCAAGATAACGTCCGTGAAATTTCGGGGCTATCAGAATTTCAAGTAGTGGATTCCCGACATGATCGTCAGTCACCACGGTGGTGGAAAGAACATCATGGACTTCGTCGGGAATATCCCGTGCATTACCGATCCGCAGGAAAGGACGAATATCGTCCAGTTCCTTACCGAGATATACGATGTAGCATTCACGACCAATGCGGAAAATCCTGGATTCAGGAACGATGAAATCAGACATGGTCAACTCTCCTTATCACGATAAATGGATCCGTGATTTTATTGTCGTTATAGTCACCCCGGTTCATGACGGGCAAGCAATTGCATTTTTTCATTATCTATTTTTTTCAATTTCAAATTATCTCATTTTCACTCTATCACCTTTTCGGGAGTACAAAAGGCTGTAACGGCCAAAGCGGCGGATTTTTGTTTTCACCCCGGGCATCTCTGTCCGCCATCCTTATGAGATAACCGATGAGGCATCTGAACCACCCGAGCAGTCCGAGAGCTTTTTCGGTAAGGCCTTCGGAATCCAGGGAAAGTTCCTCCACCTCGGCGGAGGATAGTGAACGGCTGAAGAGTTCCGGCAGTTCCGCACCGTTCACGAGACCCTCGACACCGTCGGCCCACAGGTCCCAGAAACCGTGCAGCGCCGGATTTCCTTCATCCTTCAATGCGGCACCGGGGGCAGCTGGAGATCCGAGGATATGATCGATCCGCACCGGACCGGTTGTTTCCCGGCCGAGAAACAATGCGACACAGGCGGCCATCCCCTCAAGCATGGCGCTGCTGCCGGCTAATGCCATAATCAATGCGGCGGTAGCCGGCGGAACGGGATGCCAGTCCTCCAATTCCGGGAAATGAGGCTGGTGATCCGCGCCGTCGGGAACATCAGTCTCACGGTGATGATCAATCAGAGCCACTCTTAATACCCTGTATCTTTCCGTGAGCCTGCCGGTGAGAACAGCCGTTTTCCGGTATCGCCCTGAGGCCTTTCCGCCAACAACGGCATGGTGGGCTCCCAGGGCTGCAGCATCCCCGACCGCCCTGTCGCATTTCCGGCAGGAAGCACAGGGAGTCAGATAGAGGCGGTGCTTCAGGGAATACATCACCATCGTATGCTCTCGTTCCGTATTGGTGACTACGGTGTTTTTCGGGTATGTGAATGTCTCGCTACGGCTATCGGAATCGAGGCGTTCAGCCAGATAATCCGCCATACGCTCAGCCGACTCATCACGTCCCGGACCCTCTTCGTTATCCATCAGCGATTCCAGATAATCGGCCGCCTCCTTCAGCAGGTCTTTTTCCAGAGCCGGTGCAGTACCGGCCAGACCGATCAGGGCTTCGGTCCGACCGAAAAGGGCTTCTTCATCATCAGGATCCAGTTTGGCGGCTTCATGGAACAGACCGAAAGCCTCCCAATCCCTTCCCAGGCCCATCAGGAGTCTGGCATGAGCGGTGAGAATTCGGGCCTTGAGAGCCTCATCGTCCCCGGCACTGCCATAGGCTTTTACATAGGCTTCCCGAGCCGGAGCCGTCTGTTTACGCTCATACCAGCACCTGTGACCCCCTTCAGCTTCCCGTACCGCCAGAAGATTAGCCCGAAGATTGGCGATATTGAGCCAGAGGAACGGTGCAAATGATGGTACAACCAGAATGTCGGCAGAATGATGTTCCAGCAGATACAGTCCGTATTCAAGGATGGAACCATCGCGCAGTGCGATGCCGGCGTCGGCCATCAATGCAATTTTGGAAAATAGTTCATCGGGACGGCTTACGGGAACATCGACGACCCGGGTGAAAGCCTCACGGAAGCCGCCCCGGTCCATGACATTCCTGGCAGCATCCAGGGCTTTTGAAAACGTACTCACGATTTCATTATAGCGTGAACGAATCGATAATGACCTCGGCCGGCTTATTGTTTATTCTTTTACAAGATGAAATACCACTTCATTCTATTACTCACCCTCAGTTTTCTCGGCTCCGGCTGCTTACCGGATGCGGAAAACGTGAATGAATATACAGAAACCGCGCCGGAGGTCAACAGGGAGTTCATCCATGAGAAGTTTGTTTTCACAGCGGAGGATTTCGAAGAACAGCTGACCGGTTTGAGCATTGCGGCAGCCGAAGATCCCGCGGGATTTCTGTCCATTGCCGCCCGAATGCTGGAAATGCCGCCTGAGTATCTTTTTCTTGTGGATAAGAATCATGTTCTTGATTCGGAGTTCCTGCCGGAAGATTCCGTCGATCTGGCGTCTTACCCGGAACTGATCCGGGGACGGGACGGACTGATTCTGAACAGAATGGCCGCAGAGGCATTGGTAAATCTCTCAGAAGCTGCCGCTGCGGAAGGAATCACCCTTGTCATATCATCGGCTTACAGATCGTACGAATACCAACAGGGACTTTTCAGCAGATTTGCTGAAAAGGACGGAGAGGAAGCCACAGCACGTTACTCGGCAAGAGCGGGTATGAGTCAGCATCAATTAGGGACAACTGTTGATTTCGGCGACATCAGCAATGCGTTCTCTGAAAGTACCGCAGGGATATGGATGGCAGAAAACGCCGGGGAATACGGATGGAGCCTCTCATACCCTCAGGGACTGGAAGCCGAGACAGGATATGCATGGGAAAGTTGGCATTGGCGCTGGATCGGAACCGATGCGGTGTCAATGCAGGATGAATACTTTGACGGAGTTCAGCAGAGAATGATGATCTTCTGGGATGTTAACGTCCCCCGGTTGAGAGAAGCATTTGTCCGTTAGCGGGGGTGTCCCGGAAATCCGTTCTCGAAAATACAATTGAACTCCGTGAGCCAAGCTTCCCGGACTCGTTGCTGCAAGTACCCCTCGTTCCAGCGGGACTCGCCATGGAGGCTCGGCTCCGACGAACTTCGGGGTGCTTGTCTCCACGATTCCGGGCATCTCCATCATTTTATGAATTTATCTATTTGTATCGTATTACCAAGTCGACAAGTCATAAAATTTCCGGGACACCACACGAGTTGATATTATTCAGACAGGACGTCGTGCCGGATGACTTCCTCTCCGTTCACCATCACCAGGATGCCTGTTCCTGCGGGAACCACATACGGGAATGCAAGTTTACCACCGGAATGGGGCATGGAGAAAAGCTTACGGTCTTCGGCACCTGGTTCACGGATAAACACCTCAA
>DAOVYP010000079.1 GCA_030635565.1 Spirochaeta sp.
AAGGCTGCCGCCGACCTTCGCTGGCTTTTCAACCGGGGATACCCTCAAACTGCATCGATCAAGATTGTCGGGGACAGGCATCGGCTGAGTAAAGCCGAGAGACAGATGCTCTACCGCGGTGTTGCCTCCACCGAAGCCGCCGCCCGGCGCCGGAATCTAATCGCCCCGCCCGGCAATGCCGCCGGCGGCAGACTCGGAGTCGACGGGCACAACGTGGTGCTCACAATCGCCAACTACATCTCCGGCATTCCGGTGTTCGAAGCCGATGACGGCATTATCCGGGACATCGGCGCCCTCCACGGCAGAATTCACGACCGGGACGTGATGGAACGA
The DNA here is from genome assembly GCA_030635565.1 of Spirochaeta sp. Taxonomy (GTDB): domain Bacteria; phylum Spirochaetota; class Spirochaetia; order DSM-2461; family DSM-2461; genus UBA2779. The sequence continues at coordinate 334 of DAOVYP010000079.1, forward strand.
TCCCTCAACCTCACCGCCGACACCCTGCTCCGTCTGGATACGGCAGAGCTATCCATCGTTTTCGATGCCCCGATTTCCCACAGCCGGGATCATGCCGTCTATCTGGAGTCGAAGTTGAGAGCCAGCTCCGGTACTGGGACCGGCATCAGAGCCGACATGAGTGTCGTTCCATCAGGAGACCGGGCTCTCAAAGATGCGGATATCGATTACATCGCAACTTCGGATTCGGCTCTCATCGATGCCGTCGGAATTCCCGTTATCGACCTGGCACGTTTCGTCCTGGAAGAGGAATTTCACCCGGTATTCGATACCTTCGTACCGGTGGCTGACTGACCTCTGGCGCCATCAGGTCTCATTCAATCAGAAACTGACCCATCATGCCGTTATCCTCATGCTCCAGGAGATGGCAGTGGTACATATAGAGCCCTTTATAAGAATCGTAGCGGGCGATAATACGGACCCGGTCTCCCGGCCAGAGCAGTACGGTATCTTTCCACCCGGCCAGCTGCGCCGGTGGCGGCCGTCCGTTGATATCGAGGATACGAAACTGAACCGCGTGCACATGGAAACTGTGGGGCTGATTCATCATGCCGCCCATCATTCCGCCCCCCATACCGTCTCTGTTCACTATCTCCCAGATTTCCGTATCCCCCAGTCGCAACCGCTCATCGATTCGGTCCATGTCCATAACCTTGCCGTTGATGGTCATGCGGGCGCCCATTCCGGACTGCATGGCGAAGCGGCGGGTTTTTGAGGCTTCCGATTCGGGAATATCCTCGACAGTCACCAGTGATTCCGGTGGCTCCCAGGCTGACTGCCGGATTCCTGCTGGGCGGAACTCCACGGCATCATAAATCTGCTGACCGTTGGTTTCCGCCTTCATCACCACAGACGACCCGGTGGTTCGGGAGAAGTCGGCAATGACTTCCGCCCGCTCACCGGGAGAAAGCACCAGATAAGTCAGGGTAACCGGACGCTCCAGGAAACCGCCGTCGGAAGCCACCTGATGAAACTCGGACAAACCATCAAAAGTTATGCGCAGGAGCGTGGAGTTGCTCCCGTTGAGTATCCGAAGTCTCACGGGCCCCCGGGGTACATCTTTATGCGGCGAGATGGCACCGTTTACCAATATCTCGTTACCGAAGTAACCATGCATCTGATCCGACATGGAAGGCCGATAGGTGAAACGACCGTTTCGATCGAATTTCCGCTCCTGAAGAATGACGGGGACATCATCGACTCCGTAATCCATCGGCAGGCCAAGACCGCCGGAATTCTCATCGTCGATAATGAGCAGACCGGCCAGGCCTTTGTATACCTGCTCCCCGGTAGTTTCCACGAAATGTGGATGGTACCAGAGTGTGGCAGCCTGCTGCCGCACTCGAAAATCCGCATCCCAGGTTTCACCGGGAGCGATGCCCTGATGCGGACCGCCGTCGGAATCCGCCGGGACGTCGGCCCCATGCCAATGGACCGTTGTGGGATTCCGGAGGGAATTCTTGACCCGGACGATGACATCATCTCCCCGGCGAACCCGGATGGTGGGTCCGAGGTAATCACCGTTGTAACCCAGGGTACGTGTGGACTTTCCGGGGATGAATTCCCGCTGCCCTTCATCGGCCTCCAGATAAAACAGTTTTGTCCCTCCCCTGAGGGATTCAAATTCAAGGATGGGCGGTATCGGCAGAGGTTCCGAACCTTCAATACCCGCCGCAGGTAAAAGGGCGGCAATCATGAAAACGGCGCTTCCCAGGATTCTCAGGGATTTTCCAGTCATAGTTGTCATAGCTCTCATGTGATATATATATTAGTTATTCAATAATATATCAAATTTTATATCGCCGCGGCCTCTCACTTGCTCCCGGGCTATACTTCCCCTATGCCTGAGGTTCTCAAAGATCCTGTCTCCCGACTGATACATCTCCAGGTCAATGCCGGCCGACGCATTATCATCGGGCTGGCCGGTTATCCCGGTTCGGGTAAAAGGACTGTCTCAAAACGCTGGGCGCAAGAGATCAACAGAAATATCGGAAGAGGAGCCTTTCTTGTACTGGGAATGGACGGTTACCACCTCAGTAAAGCCCAGCTGAGGGCCATGGACAATCCAGACGCCGCATTCGCCCGTCGAGGCGCACCCTACACTTTCGATCCTGTCGGACTGATAAGCAAGTTGATGGAACTCCGGGACGCTGCGGATCGGAATCCCGTTGGATGGCCAGGATTCGAACATGGGGTGGGTGACCCGGTGAACGACGCCGTTATCGTACCAGCCAGTTGCAGACTCATACTGGTGGAAGGCATCTACACCCTGCTGCGGGACGGCGAATGGGCGGGAGTGGAAGGCCTTTTCGACGAAACCTGGTTCCTTGATAGCTCGGTGGAAACGTCGATGGACCGCCTGCATCAAAGACACATGGATGCCTGGGGAATGAGTATGGAAGAGGCCAGGCGAAGGGCTGACCGTAACGATCGGCTCAACTGCGCTCATATCACGCCGGGGCGGGAAAATGCCGACTATCTCGTCAACGGCTGATACCTGTCAGACGGGGATTTCCCCCGCCCTTTTCAAGGCAATCTTCGTGGTGATGGGTCCGATGAGCTCGAAGATGATGCACGTCGCCGATATGGTGGTGATGACTGCGGAGCCCAGCAATTCGCCTGCCGGACCCAGTTCCGCGAATTCGGCCTTGACGATGAGCGCCAGTCCGATGGCCACACCGGCCTGGGAGAGGATGCCCATACCGAGGTTGTTCCGAATCTTCGGTTCCAGTCTTCCCGCCAGAGAACCCATCCACGCGCCGCCTATGAGGCCGGCACTCCGCCCGGCAATGTAAACCAGCCCGAGCAGACCCAGGGCGGGTAGTTCCGACACATGCAGATTCGCACCGGCAAGGGTGAAAAAGAGCAGAAAGAGAAGAGGCATGATGTCGGCCATGGCGTCGTGAAGCTGAGTTATCAGCGAGGAGCGCTGGGTATTCACCATCACCATACCCAGAACCATGTTGGTGAGTATCAGGGAAAGATGAAACACCTGGCTCAAACCGGTGGCAATCATAACAAAGACAAAGAGAAGCAGAAACTGATCTCTTTTGGAGTTCACCTTACGGGTAAGCAGAGAGAAAAAGAATGCCAGAGCCAGACCGACCCCCAGGCTCATGACAATTTCCAAAAGGGGTTTGGCAATCATGGACAGGACACCGCCTTCTCCTGAAGGTGCAAGCATGTGCCGGGCTATAGCCGATGCGAATCCGAAAATGATGATTCCCAGACCGTCATCGAAACCGACAACGGCGTAGAGGGTCTGAGTGAGGGAGCCTTTCGCCTTGTATTCCCTGATAACCGCTACGGTTCCCGCCGGGGCGCTGGCCGGAGCGATGGCGCCGAAAATAAGGGCCATGGGCAGGTTGCGGGTGAGCAGCCAGATCGACGTGAATACCAGGGCGAATGCGAATAACGACTCGGCGAAAATGACGGTTATCACCCCGGAACCAAGACGTTTCAGGGTGGAGAGCTTGAGCTCGAGGCCGATACTGACAGCAACGAAAGCCAGGGCGACATCCGTAAGGAAAGACAGACGAGACTGCAGCTCGGGATTCAGCAATCCCAGAAAGGAAGGACCGAGGACCGCGCCGGCGAGCATGAACCCGATGAGGGACGGCAGGCGGATCGGCTTCATCCCCTTGCCCGCATAATAGGCAAGGAAGCTCATGACGCCGACGACCAGGAGAATGGGCAGATCGATTCTTTCAATAAATTGATGGAGTATCTGAGTCATAAACTAGCGACCTAGAGTTCCAGGGTCCCGGTCACCAGGGAAAGGTCCTGTATGGCAATCATCAGTCCGGATTCCCGGGACGGATCCGCAACCCCTGTGGAAATCTGCCGTATCGTCTCGTTTCCGGTATGACGGTCGATAACGGCCATCACCACCTTCGATTCGGTTATGCGGCTTTCATCCGTCCAGAACATGGAGAATAACGGGAGGGCATGGAGGTAGCGCCCGGCGCCATGGCCTTCGATAACGGTGATTTCCGACTGGGAAATACCCGTAAGAATTTCAAGCAGCGGCTCCAGATACTCATCTTTCTGTACAATTGCCAGGAGCAGGCATTTCTCGACGGTTTTCATGGCCGGGGCTTCAGGTTCCTCTGCATTCCGGAACAGATCGATGACAGCCCCGACGGATGAAGCGCCGACAAGACTCCCGACAAAATTCGAATCCTTCATCAGGCGGGACAGAGATGCCAGGATACGGACGTGTGTGGAGCGGCGTTCCGCCGGTCCGAGCATGGCGAAAATAACGGTAACCGGCTTTCCGTCGAGTGAATCGAAATCGACTCCGCCGGGAACGGTGAGCAGTGCGAGCTTAAATTCCCCCGAACCTTCTACGGTAGCGTGGGGAATGGCAATTCCCCCCCCGATTCCCGTTGAACCCAGGGCTTCCCGGTCGGAAAGGAGTCGGAAAACCTCATCCTGTCCCGGACCATCGTCCTGAATCCCGGCGAGAAGTTCCGCCGCCTGTTTCAGAATCTCGTTTTTATTCCCGGCACCGACACCGAGACTGACGGCTCGTTCGTCTATCAATTGAGTTATCATTTTACTTCCTTATTTACAGCGACATTCTGCTGCAGGATTTCAATCTTCATGATTTCCCTCATGACATCCTGAGGGGTTTCGGCACTGACAATGGCATCGAAGATACCGTCCAGAATCAGTATCCTGCGGATAGCGGCGAGCATCCGTAGATGAACCACTTCATCGCCGGCCAGGGGCAGCAGGAAGAGATGAACAGGTTTATTGTCGAAGGCACCCCAGTCCGCACCATCAGGACAGACCCCAACAACCATAATCGGGCGTTCAACGGGCTGGTCTCCGGGATTCCGGAGGTGGGGAATCGCAATACCCCCGCCGACACCGGTAGACATCATCTCCTCCCGGGCCATCAGTCCGGAAACCAGATTACCGGTGTCACCGACAATCCCGGCTGCCGCCAGCGGTTCAGCCAGGATATTGAGTAAGGATTCCCCGGGAACGGCGGGGATACCCGTGATGATGAGTTGCTCATTCGTCAGTCTGGACAGGGGAACCGAATCCACCTCATTGCTGAGCATGGATGCAAGACCGGCACGGGCACGGTTTCCCCAATCATTCCGCTTTTCGTCGACCCATCGATAAAAGTCCTCCCTGTAGAACCGCCACTGGTTGGCAACCTTGAAACCCGGGAGGGAGCCGTCCTGCAGCATACGGGAGATAGTCTTCTCCGACACTTTGAGAGCCTCGGCCACATCCGACATTGTCATCATTTGTCCGCTAATGTCTCTATTGTTCATTAATGTCGATAATAGTCCCTGCCTGGCGTTAATGTCAAGTCACAGCCGGATATTTATTTCTGCATCAATGCCCTTTCGAAAGAATGCTGCTCCAAAGCAAGCCTGAGACGTTCGATATAATCCTCGGGAAAAGACCAGAAAATCTGATTATTCCGCCGGACCAGCCCCCTCTCCTCCGGGGTCAATTCAAGGCCAAGATTCGCGAGTATGTCGCTGCTCACCCAGGGGCTGCTTCTGAAATACCAATGACCGCTACCTTCTTTTGTACCTTCAAGACCTGAGACGTCGACGAAATCCAGTTTCCCGCTGTTTCTGATAAAATCAATGGCTTCCTGAGTCGGTCCATCTTCACCCCATGCCTGACCCAGACGGGGATAGTTTCGTATGGATTCGGAAGCATTGAGAGCCTTGTCGCTGTCCGACATGTAAACCGTCAGGGTTTCAATGGAATCCAGAAGACCATCACTGACATAAAGTCCGAAGAGCTGTCTCTCCACATCCCCGGCGGTGAACAGGACACGCCCTATCTTCGACGTCTCCGTTTCATCCTCTTGACGTCCCTTTTCCATCAGGCCGATCTGGTGGAGGGCCTGAGAGGCCAGTTTGGTACCGGCGCTGTAGGCGATGATGTTGATTTTTTCAGCGTCCGTATTCCCCATCAGATACATCAGAAAGTTACGGAACAGTGTGGCCGAGTATTCGGCCGTGTCCACATCGGATATGTAGTTCAATAAGCTCTGGCCGGAAGGCCAGGAGAAGGCGATAAAGGCTCCGCGGTAACCCATGAAATGCCAGAATTCCGAGGCCACCAGCAGTGGAGCCTCGAAGGATGTATTAACACCGTGAACATAGATGAAGATTTCCTTCACCGGATTTTCCGCCAGACGATTGTTGATGATCTCCGCGAAGCGGCCGGCGGGTTCATGCCTGTCCTCGGGAAGCCGGGAGGGATCTACCAATCCATGAAGAGCTTCATCAAGGGGACCGAATGGAGTGATACCCTCCAGGGCCAGGGGATAAGATTCATCACTGTTCTTCAGCAAGGCAATATCCCGGACACTGCCCCAGTCGATATCTTCGTTTTCCAGGGCGATATCCGCCATGCCGAGGTGGAGCAGCTGGTCCCGTTCGTTCAGGTATGGAACTTCGGCATCCTCCTGAGCCGGCATGCGGTTTGTGGCATACAATATCCCGATGGTATCCCGGTCGCTCCATCCCTCGTACCCCTTGAACGGATCCAGGGTTCCTTCTCCAAGGACTTCAGGAACCTCCATCAATGGCTGTGTGTAGGGCTTTTGTGTGACACAGGCTAGTGTGAGTGAGAGCGGCAGCAGCAGGGTGATGTTCAAAATACATACTCGATTCATAAGCAACATTATAACCTATTCTCAGGTTGCTGTTCCTGCAATGATAAGACCCATGAAAGCCGTTATTTTCGATTTGGACGGGGTTATCATCGACAGCGAGCCGCTGCACTTCCGGCTTGAAACGCAACTGTTCAGTGAACTCGGTATCACGCTGACCGATGCTGAATACGAAAGCTTCGTCGGCACTGCCGGCCGTGAGATGTTCACCCGGCTGAAAGACCGATTCGATCTGCCCCAGTCCGTTGAAGATATGCTTACCGAAGGACGTCGCCGATATATGGAGGTTCTGCAGAATGAAGGCATCCCGGTGATACCCGGCATCCCTGAGCTTGTTGCCGCACTGTCTGAAGCCGGTATGCATCTGGCAGTGGCCTCATCGGCCCCCCACGAACAAATCGATCTGGTGATAGGAGACTCCGATCTTGAGGACGGCCTCGGGAGGTTCTTCCCCGTTCGGGTGAGCGGCGATGATGTGAACCGCAGCAAACCGCATCCCGCCATATTCCTGAAAACCGCTGAACTCCTGAAAATCGCCCCGGAGGACTGTTGGGTTATAGAGGATTCGGAGAACGGTATTAAATCCGCACTGTCGGCTGGAATGTCCTGCATCGCTTTTGAGAACCCGAAAACCGGTTTCCAGAATCTCTCCCGGGCGAACCGGCAAATCCGGGAGATAAGCGATGCTGCCGGGATAATTCTGGGTTAAGCAATCCGAAAATTACATGCTTTGCAGATGGTTGTTGATTTTCAGCCGGATTTCCACCATTCTGCGCAACATGAATCCCACTCTCATCCTCGTCATCTATCTCGGCCTGTTTTTCCTGGATTTTCTGCTGGACTGGTTCCTCGACATCCTCAACATCAATTCGTCAATCAAGAATCGGGATCGGATTCCCGAGACATTCATCAGCAACGGATCGACATCGTAACCGTAGTAACGATCATATTCCCAACCGGTCGGCGCTGCAGTGCTCGTATCGCCGGGATTGGGAACCAATGCCAGATCATCCTCGAAATCCGCGTTGGTGAGAACCCCGGCGTTCGCGCTCGAGACTACAAGCCCCGCCACAGCAAACATCAACAATAATACTTTTCGCATCATCCATTACCTCCAAAAAGACAATTAAACTTTAACCT
>DAOVYP010000517.1 GCA_030635565.1 Spirochaeta sp.
GCCATGATGAAGTTCCTGTTACCGGAATTATCCCTTTCGATGATAATCATCGGGTGGATACCCTGATCGTCTATCGCGCCTGTTACCAGAATGGACTGCCGGAACGTTCGAACGGAAAAGGCTTCGAGTTCAAGGCCGGGGTGCGTGAGACTCAGTTCAAGCCATAATCTCTGAAAAGCCTTTGTTCCCGCCGGAAGAAGTATGTCATTGACGCCGAAGGAGATGAGAGATATGACAATCCCGAGTACAAGAACCGGCCGAAAAATTGAGAATCGTCTGAAACCGGCACTTTTCATGGCCAGAATTTCATTGTCTGAGGAGAACCGCCCGTAAGCCATGAGAGCCGCGGTAAGCGTGGCAAAGGGGGCGGACAGCGTGATGAAGGATGGCAATGAATAAAGCATCAGGAGAAGAACCGATCCGACAGGTATTCCCTTGGCAAGAATACCCTGTGCCATCAGTAGAAGCTGATTCAAAAAGAAAACAAAGAAATAAAAGAGAAAGCTTACCAGGAAGGAAAACAGGAATTCCGAGGTTATGTATCTGTCAAGTGTCGGATATCTTCTAATCACCGTATATGCCGCCGGATATCCAGATAATACCACCCCCGAGGGTTCCGGCCCAGATATTTCCGTTACTGTCTATGGCCAGGCTCGCCACATCCGCCGAAGGGAAACCTTCAGCTAACCCTATTCTGTCCCAGATGCCGGTTGCAATACTTAAGGAAGTGAGTCCGGCTCCGAATGTTCCGAAAAAATAACGTCCGGCTGATTCGGCAACTGCGAGAACCCAGAGATCTCCAAGCTCTTCAACACCAAAGTAATTGACAGTTGAAGCCTTAATATCCCATTCGAAGGCTCCACTGCCGTATGTTCCGCCTACTATCCTGTTTCCGGATATTACTAGCGAAGTGATATTGGTTTCCCTTAACAGCCCGGGAGGTGGACGCAGCCATGCGTCATCCTCCGGACGATAAATATACAATCCCCTGTCCATCGTCGCGATCAGAATCTCACCTTCATTTCCAGATTCAAGTCGGGTTATGAACAGGCCGGGATTCGGGATCATGCGCCATTTATATCTCTCTTTGACCCAGAGGCCGTGACCGAGGGTGGCAAGATAAACTTTTCCGTTTATAACAATTACATCCTGAAGACGTTCAGATACTGGGATATCCTCTTCAACCGACCAATCCCCGGATCTCAGACTGTAGTGCTCCAGAGAGCCGTAACGAACAATCCATACCGAATCGTTCTCCCTGGTGATCCTGTTCACTGTCCTCACAGCAAGGGAAGGCAGCCCCGGATCCCATACTGTGTTGGAACCCAGGGGTACTGAAAGTCGGATAATGCCGCCGGTCCATGTACCGGCCCAGATGTCATCACCATCAGCCAGTAAAGCGGATACATTTTCCCCCGCCAATCCCAGCTCGGCACCACTCCACCGGTTCGTAAACAATCGGCCTCTCCATAGCGACCATTCAGCGCTTCTTTCTCCTTCAGCCAGAAGAACGACGTCATTATCCATAAATCTGTTTCTGGCTTCTTCCATAAAACCGTCATACCAGAGTCGCCCCACTTCAGCCAGAGGATCTGTGATGATATATCTCTCATTGGTTTTATTATTAATCGGGCCGGATTGTTCATCAATCATGATCAATTTTTCGTCCTGGACCGGTTTTTTGTTATGTTGAATTTCGGGTTCAGATAGAGGAGATTTCATCTCAGGTATTTTGTGGTCGGTGGCACAGGAGAAAAGAAAAAGCAGTGGAATGGCCAACAACCATCCCCAACGGGGGCTTACGGTGCGCTTATATCCGCCATATTTACATGGTAAAGACCATAGAGGCACAGCCCTGACCTTTCCCGCCACCCAGAGGAGGCCGGAATCCCCGGAGGGCTTCCGCTTGAGTGAACTTGTTACGTCCCGAAGAACAGGGAGAGTGGTAGATGCGGTCAAGCTTTCCGGGAGCTTGTCTGACTTGAGGCTTTCGCTTCGCGGCATCCTGCGCCGGTTCAGTAATGTCCAGGCAAGTTTGAACATTAACCTCACTCTCCTTGGATGTCGAGAAGATGTACGATGATTTCCGATCCAAGGTGGTGAAAGCGGAGTTTAGCCGGGCCGGGATGCTGGGCCGAGCA